>JBAYAD010000053.1:0-12835 GCA_041669965.1 Selenomonadaceae bacterium | reverse complement strand
CAAGATGGCAGGCTTTGTTAGCGATATCAAAGCCCGTAAGACTGACCCATATACGGTTGTTCATGGTATTATGAAGGCTATGTTGAAATAACATAGCAAATATTTTAGGAGGCTTTTAATATGTTTAAAGTTGACAGAGTAGACCATATTGGTATTGCCGTTGGTAATCTTGAAGAAGCAAAGAAGTTTTATACGGATATTCTTGGCATAGCAGCAACAGGCGAAGAAGTTGTTGAAGAACAGAAAGTTAAAGTTTGCTTTATTCCATCAGGTGACAGTGAACTCGAACTGCTTGAATCTACTTCACCAGATGGTCCTATTGCTAAATTTATTGAAAAGAATAATGGACGTAATGGTATTCAGCATATTGCGCTTCGTGTTGATGATATTGAAGCAACAATTGCTGATCTTCAGGCAAAAGGTGTTCGCATGATTGATACGAAACCGCGCTATGGTGCAGGTGGATCCAGTATTGCTTTTGTTCATCCGAAGGCTACTGGCGGTATTCTTGTTGAACTTTGCCAGCGTAAAAAATAATATTGGTATTGGTCCTAAACATTATGCTTGCAAAATTACCAGTTATGGTGCAAAATAGTAGCTGGTAATAAATTATCAGAAAGTTAGTTTGTAGGAGGTATAAAATGGCTACTGTTCAAGAAAAAATTGACTTTATGAATGCTGAAAAAGAACGTATTCTGCAGGGTGGCGGTGAAAAACGCGTCGCGAAACAGCATGCAAAAGGTAAAATGACAGCTCGTGAACGCATTGATATGTTTTTTGATGATGGTACGTTCGTTGAACTCGATCAGTTTATGAAGCATCGTTGTACAAACTTCGGTCAGGAAAAGAAAGAACTTCCTGGTGAAGGTGTTGTATCTGGGTATGGTACAGTTGATGGTCGTCTTGTCTATGCATATGCACAGGATTTTACAGTTGAAGGTGGTTCCCTCGGTGAAATGCATGCAAAGAAAATTTGGAAGGTGCTTGATCTTGCAATGAAGATGGGCGCCCCTGTAATTGGTATTAATGATTCAGGTGGAGCTCGTATTCAGGAAGCCGTTGACGCACTTAGTGGCTATGGCGGAATCTTTTATAGAAATACAGCAGCCTCTGGTGTTATTCCACAAATTTCTGTAATTATGGGACCTTGTGCTGGTGGGGCGGTATATTCTCCGGCGATTACGGACTTTATCTATATGGTAAAGAATACGAGCCAGATGTTTATTACAGGTCCGGCAGTTATTAAATCAGTTACGGCTGAAGAGGTCACAGCAGAACAACTTGGTGGCGCAATGACACATAATGCTATATCGGGTGTAGCACATTTTGCTGCTGAAAATGAAGAAGACTGCATTAATCAGATTCGTTATCTTTTGAGTTTTCTGCCGAGCAACAACATGGAAGATGCTCCAACCATTGAAACTGATGATGATCCTTCACGTATGGATGAGAGTCTCAACTCGGTTGTTCCAGATAACCCAAATGCACCATATGATATGAAAGATGTTATTACTTCTCTTGTTGATAATGGTGATTTTTACGAAGTGCACGAGCATTTTGCAAAAAATATTATAACTTGTTTCGCACGTTTTGACGGCAGATCTGTTGGTATTATCGCCAACCAGCCAGCCATAATGGCTGGCTGCCTGGATGTTAATGCATCTGATAAATCAGCTCGCTTCATTCGTTTCTGTGATGCTTTTAATATTCCACTTGTTAATATCGTTGATGTTCCGGGATTTCTTCCGGGCACAGACCAGGAATATGGCGGAATCATTCGTCATGGTGCAAAGATGCTTTATGCATATAGTGAAGCAACGGTACCTAAGGTTACGGTTATTACACGTAAGGCTTATGGCGGATCTTACATTGCCATGTGTTGCCGTGAACTTGGTGCAGATCAGGTTATGGCATGGACTTCAGCTGAAATTGCTGTAATGGGACCTGCTGGTGCGGCAAACATTATTTTCCGCAAGGATCCGGATGTTGCCCAGAAAACAGCTGAATACGTTGAAGAATTCGCAACTCCTTACAAGGCTGCTGAACGTGGCTATGTTGATATGGTCATTGAGCCTTGTGAAACAAGACCTCGTATCGTCACAGCTCTCAACATGCTTGCAAGCAAACGTGAAGTTGGTCCGGCGAAGAAGCATGGTAATATTCCATTATAATGGGGGAATTTGCAATGAAAATTGATGCAAAAAATATCAATCCGGAAATTGTTGCTGCTATATCAGCAGCTGTACAAATGATGGTAGGTAAAAAGGTTGTGGCAGTACGTATCCAGCGCAGTGATGCCTGGGCAATGGCTGGCCGCCGCAGTATTGTATAAGCAAAGTTATAAATTCTAAAGAAAATAAATGAATGTTTTGGAGGAATAACAAGTGAAAAAATTTAATATTACAGTAAACGGCAGTGCATACGAAGTTGAAATCGAAGAAGTGAAAGCGGCGGCAACGACATCTAAATCAGCGCCAAAGGCAGCACCAGCTCCAGCAAAACCAGCAGCACCAGCTCCGGCAAAGGCAGCTGTAGCACCTAGTGCGGGCGAAACTGCAGTAAATGCACCTATGCCTGGTAAAATCGTTAAACTTGTAGCAAATGAAGGCGCAGCTGTAAAAGCTGGTGACGTTCTTCTTATTCTTGAAGCTATGAAGATGCAGAATGAAATTACAGCTCCATCTGATGGCACTGTAAAAGCATTTAATGTAACAGCCGGTCAGAGTGTAAAAGCTGGCGAAGTTCTCGTTATCTTTAGCTAATCTATAAATTTATAAAGGCCGTCGACAAGTTGTTTTGTCGGCGGTCTTTTTATTCTATAAAATTTAAATGTGCTTTTAAGTTTAACATTTGAGAAACAAATGCTTATGACCATTGGGAATAAATGGTTATAAGCATTTGTTTTTCAAAATGTAATTGAAGTTGAATAAATAAAAGGTTTAGCTCTTTCTTTTTTTATGTTACAATAGAAGGCATGATTAAACTAGGATAATTATAGGTTGGTGAATGAATTGCAACTGAAGCGACTCGAAGCATATGGATTTAAGTCTTTTGCAGATAAGATTGATATTGAATTCGATAATGGAATAACAGCGATTGTCGGGCCGAATGGTAGTGGGAAAAGTAATATTACGGATGCAATCCGTTGGGTATTGGGCGAGCAGAACGTGCGTAACTTGCGCGGGACAAAAGCAGAAGATATCATTTTTACGGGGAGTAATGCGCGAAGGGCTCTTGGTGTTGCAGAAGTATCACTGACGTTTGATAATAGTGATGGAAAGCTTAGTGTGGATTTTAAAGAGGTGGTTGTAACAAGGCGGTTGTTTCGTTCGGGTGAAAGTGAGTTCTATATTAACAAGGCAAAATGCCGATTGAAGGATATCTATAACATTTTTGCCGATACAGGTCTTGGTCATGATGGTATGAGTGTTATTAGTCAAAACAAGATTGATGAGATTCTCAACAGTAAGCCAGAGGAACGAAGGTTGTTTTTTGAAGAAACAGCTGGGATTACAAAATATCGTAATCGTAAAAGGGAATCTGTACGCAAACTTGATGATACGCAAAAGAATCTTGTACGTGTAAATGATATTATTCAGGAAATTGAAAATCAATTGGAGCCTTTGGCGGAAAATGCAGAACGAACGAAGCAATATAACGTTTTACAGGAAGGATACAAGAAGTGTAAGCTAACACAGCTTCTTCATAAATATGATAAATGCGATCGTGATGCAGAGGATGGACTGAAGAAAATTCAGGAAATCAAGGATGAAGAAATTGCTGCAGCAACAGCTGTAAAGTTGACAGAGGCAAAGAAAGAACAGCTTAATAAGGAATTACTGGATGTAGAAGAAGCCTTAAAGCTTTTAGCAGATAAGAATAATGAGTTGCGGGAAAAAAATGAAGAGAACAATGCGACGATTGCTATCTTGAATGAAAGAATAAATCAGGGTAATACGGCAAAGAAACGTTTGCGAGAAAATCAACAAAAAAGCATGGCGGATAAAACTGTTGCAGCAGAACAGCTTGAAAAGCTGCAGATTAAAAAGGCTTCCTATGAAGAAAAACTTACAACAGCTAATATTCAAAGGGATACAGCACAATTGAAAGCAGAGGCACTTGCACGAAAGGTGGGAATTCAATCGGCCGTTTGCACGGAGAAATTGCAGCTTGCACAACAAGAAGAAAATGAACTTTCAGCGCGAAAGAATGAGCTTTTGATTATGGAACATGATATTGATGAAAATGAGCGCAGCGCAAGTGTACAGCAGAAATCGTATGATGCATTACGGGCAGATATGCAGGTAAAGACAGAAGAAAAAAAAGTAATGGAAAAGCAGCTGCAGGAAAATCAAAAAAATGAGCAGGTTATATTAGCAGAGCAACTTGATTTAAAGAATAACGTGCAAAAGGAAGCTTTAAGTTGTGCGCGTTTGGAGCAGGAAAAACAGGAGATGCAGCAAAAAATCAGTAGCGCAAAGTCAAAGATACATTTTTTGGTAAATATGCAGAAGGAATATGAAGGATTTGGTCGTGGGGCAAAAGTCATTTTAAAAGACAAAAAATCATATAATGGTGATATATGCGGTGCTGTAGCTGAGTTGTTGCAAGTACCTAAACAATATCTTACAGCAATTGAAGTTGCACTTGGTGGTAATTTACAAAACATTGTGACGAAAGATGCTGAGACTGCAAAGAAAGCAATTAACTTCTTAAAACGGGAACATCTTGGTCGGGTAACGTTTCTACCATTATCTACAATTATGGTACATCGGCTTTCACCGAACGGTGAACAGGCCGCACCTGGCTTTATTGGTTATGCCAGTGATCTTGTTGATTTTGAGATGAAATATAAAAAAGTTGCTGAGTTTTTGTTGGCACGGACACTTGTTGTAGATACAATTGATCATGCATTGCAGCTGGCAGAAAAGCAAGGATATCGCAGTCGTATTGTAACGTTAGAAGGTGAGCTAATGAATCCGGGAGGCTCACTTTCAGGCGGGAGTGCGATGCGTAAAGAAGCTAGTTTTCTAAATCGTAATGGTGAAATAGAAGTTTTGCAAAAACAGATTGAAGTTGGAGAGAAAAAACTTAATGAGCTGCTTATGCTGTGGGATGATTTATGTCAGAAAAGAGAACGTCTGACAAAGATTATGCAGGAAAAGACAGATGCGCTGCAATTATTAGCAGTGCAGTCTGCACAGCAAAAAACACAACTTGATGGAGTGATTTCTGTACTTTACCAACAGGAAAAACAAATGGAAAGTAATCAAAGACAGCATAAGGAAAGAGAAATTTCTTTTGCGAAGATACAAGAAAAGCATATGCTTTTACGTAAAAAAATACGTGAAGTGGAAGTGACTGGTAAGAAGAATAAAGATGGTTACAAGGAAGCTGCTGAGATACTTGATGATTTGCAACAGGACGCAAATGATTTGGCAAAGTTTATTGTTGATTTGCAGATTAAATGTACGGTTTCTGAGCAAGAAGTACTTCGTAACAAGGATCAATGTGAAAATGTTGTAAGAGAGATCCAACGCTGTAAGGATAATTGGGAAAAGAGTCAATTGGAGTGTTTAGAACTGGAAGAAAGTTTGAAAAATGCTCAAATAAAATTGACTGAATGTAAAGAAAAAGATCGGAAAATCCAGGAAAGACGAACTGTTGGCACGAAAGAGCAAGACACGTTCTATCAAGCAAAAATGGCGAAACTTGTTGAAGTTCAGAAGAACGATAAAGAGTCAAAGCAGGCAGCACATTTTCTGATGGAAATACGAAATAAGCTGCATCAAATTGAACTTCTACAGACACAGCTTGTTTTTGAACTTAAGTCTTGTGTGGAAACGTTACAGAAAGAATATATGCTTAGTGTAGAAACAGTACGAGCTTTTCAGCTTGATCTTACGGAAAGTGCATTGAAAGAGCGCATTCGTGTGCTTGAAAACAAAATAATGGCGCTTGGTCCTGTCAACCCAAATGCTATTGAAGAGTATGATGTGCTTAGTAAACGTTATGAATTTATGAAAAAGCAGTCAGATGATCTTATTACAGCAAAGGAGGATCTTCTCGGGATTATTCGGGAAATGGACACAACAATGGGGAAACAATTTAAGGAGGCGTTTGCAAAAATAGGTGAGTATTTCAGCGATAATTTTGCGAATCTTTTTGGTGGCGGGAAGGCTCGGGTTTATTTGACGGATGAAAAAGAAGTCCTTACGGCAGGTGTTGAGATTGAGGTACAATTGCCGGATAAGAAGCGGCAGAATTTAGCGATTTTATCTGGTGGGGAACGGGCTCTTACGGTTATTGCCTTGCTTTTTTCATTTCTTCGTTATAAGCCAGCACCGTTCAGTGTGCTTGATGAAATTGATGCACCACTGGATGAGGCGAATATATCGCGCTTTGGCAAATTTCTGCGTGAGTATGCAGGAAACACGCAGTTTATTATTGTAACGCATCGTAAGGGGACAATGGAAGCAGCTGACTGTATGTATGGTGTGACAATTGAAGATGCTGGTGTGTCAAAAATTGTATCTGTACGATTAGAAGATGAAATTAATTAAAGTTGGGGGCTGGACTGAATATGGGATTTTTTGATAAGCTGAAGAAAGGACTTGCAAAGACGAGAGAATCCTTTGCCGGTAAAATAGAACAGGTTGTTATGGGTTATGCCAATATTGATGATGATTTGCTTGATAATCTTGAAGAAGTGTTGATTATGGCAGATGTAGGTGTCAAGACAAGTCAGCTTCTAATGGAAAAAGTGCGTAAGGGAATAAAAAAGAAAGAAATCAAGATACCAGCGGATTTGAAACCTTTTTTAGAAGCGGAAATCAGTGAACTTTTGAAAAAAGGTATCGATGATAGTCATATGGCCGTAGATGGTCCGACAGTAGTCCTTGTTATTGGTGTAAATGGTGCAGGGAAGACAACAACGATTGGCAAATTGAGCGCTTATTATAAGGGAGAGGGGAAATCTGTTATGCTGGCAGCGGCAGATACTTTTCGTGCAGCAGCAATTGATCAGCTCGAGATATGGGGACAGCGTGTCGGTGTGCCAGTGATCAAACATGAAGAAGGCTCGGATCCGGCTGCAGTTGCTTTTGATGCCGTTAAGGCGGCAAAGGCCCGTAGCGTTGATATGCTTATTATTGATACGGCAGGACGTTTACAGACAAAGCAAAACCTTATGGAAGAATTAAAAAAAATCAATCGTGTTATTCAGCGGGAAATACCGGGAGCGCCACATGAGACATTACTTGTTCTTGATGCGACGACAGGACAGAATGCGATTAGCCAGGCAGATCTTTTTGCAAAAGCTGCACCAATTTCAGGGGTTGTACTTACTAAACTTGATGGCACGGCAAAGGGAGGAGTGGTTGTCGGTATTAAAGCAGAATTGTCTATGCCGGTAAAATGGATCGGTATTGGTGAAGGAATTGATGATCTTCGTCCATTTAATGCTGAGGATTTTGCCAAAGCTTTATTTTCCGACAAGTAAAAACACTTGACATCAATATAAAACTTTTGTATAATCATAAAGTCAAGTAGATTTACTTGGCAATATGTGTGGATAGGTGATATGCATGCTCGAAAAGCTTTTGCAAATATCAGCACTTTTTGATTTTTATGGTGCTCTGCTTACTGACAAACAGCGGAGATGTCTTGAAATGCACCTTTTTGAGGATTTTTCTTTATCGGAGATTGGTGAAGCACTAGGTATATCCAGACAAGCTGTATATGATATCATCCATCGATCAGAACAGTCAATGAATGATTATGAAGCTAAACTTGGACTTGTGGTGCGCTATAAGGAAGAACGAGTGGAATTGCAGCGTATATATGATGAAATAGAAGCAGAAAAGACAGCAGATAATGCGGGTGCTATAGATATAATATTAAAGCGGCTTTCCCAACTCATTGGTAAGGTCAGGGAGGCATAAATTTGATTTTTGAGGGTTTAGCAGATCGTCTCCAAGAGACTTTCAAGAAATTACGTGGACATGGTAAGCTTACAGAAAATGATGTTAATGAAGCAATGCGTGAAGTGCGTATGGCACTTCTTGAAGCCGATGTAAACTTTAAAGTTGTCAAGAGTTTTGTCGAAAAAGTAAAGGAACGTGCGATTGGTCAGGCTGTTCTTGAAGCACTTACGCCAGCGCAGGTTGTTATAAAGATTGTAAATGAAGAACTTACGGAACTCATGGGTGGAACACAGAGTCGTATTAATATCTCATCGAAACCGCCAACAATTGTTATGATGGTTGGTCTGCAAGGAGCAGGTAAAACGACTTCAGCCGCAAAGCTGGGGTTGTCACTTAAAGCACAGGGCAAGCGCCCGGTACTTGTTGCAGCTGATATATATCGTCCAGCTGCTGTAAAACAGTTGCAAGTGCTTGGTGAACAATTGGATATTCCAGTGTTTTCTATGGAAGCAGGGACGGATCCGATAACGATAGCAACGAGTTCTGTTAGTTATGCGAATTCGCATGCAAATGATGTTATTATCATTGATACAGCAGGGCGTTTGCATATAAATGAAGTGCTTATGCAGGAACTTACGTCTATAAAAAAAGAAGTTAAGCCACATGAAATCCTTCTTGTTGTTGATGCAATGACGGGGCAGGATGCTGTGAATGTTGCAGAAAACTTTAATGCAGATCTTGGCCTCGATGGTGTTATTCTCACTAAAATGGATGGTGATGCCAGAGGTGGTGCAGCACTTTCGGTCAAGGCTGTTACGGGGTGCCCAATCAAATTTGTTGGTATGGGTGAGAAAATGGAGCCATTGGAAGCATTTTATCCAGATCGTATGGCGTCACGAATCCTTGGAATGGGTGATATGCTTTCTCTTATTGAAAAGGCGCAGTCTACCTTTGATATGGAAGAAGCAAAAAAGATGGAAAAGAAAATGCGTAAAGATTCTTTTACGCTTGACGATTTTCTGTCGCAGATGCAGCAGGTTAGAAAACTCGGGTCATTTGAACAGATCCTTGGTATGATTCCGGGAATGGGTGGACTGAAAAAACAGTTAAATGGTGCAGATGTCGATTTGAATGGCAAAGAAATGAAGCATATTGAGGCTATTATATATGCGATGACACCAAAAGAACGTGCGGATGTGAGTATTATTAATGGTAGTCGCCGTAAACGTATCGCGACGGGAAGCGGCACGCGCGTTCAGGAAGTTAATAAGCTTATTAAGCAGTTTTCTGAAATGAAAAAAATGATGAAAAAAATGAAGAATATGAAACCTGGTAAAAAAGGTATGGGTGGTTTTAAATTGCCATTCATGCAATAATTTATAGAATGCTATTTAAAGGAGGTGAGTTTTTAAATGTCAGTTAAAATTCGTTTAAACCGTATGGGTGCAAAGAAGAATCCTTTTTATCGTATCGTTGTAGCTGATTCCCGTTGCCCGCGTGACGGTCGTTTTATCGAAATCGTCGGTAATTATGATTCAACAAAGGAACCTGCAATTGTCAATGTTGATGAAGCAAAGGTTTTAGACTGGATGAGCAAGGGTGCTCAACCTACAGATACTGTTAAATCTTTATTAAAGAAACAAGGTATCATGGCTAAGTTTAATGAAGCAAAACGCGCAAAGAACTAAGAAAGAGGCATCAGCATGAAAGAGATTGTTGAAGTTATTGCCAAATCATTAGTAGAGAATCCGGAGCAGGTAGTTGTTGAGGAAAAGCAAGATGCCAATACAACGGTATATGAACTTCATGTTGCGTCGGAGGATATGGGTAAAGTCATTGGTAAGCAGGGGCGTATTGCGAAAGCGATGCGTACTGTTGTTAAGGCTGCGGCTACCCGCGAAAACAAAAAAGTCACTGTTGAGATTATTTGAAAACTGCGGCAATGGATCCATTATGCAAGTAAGGGATACGTGCCGCATTTTCTTTATGCGAAAGTAAATTGATTTTGGAAATGAGGAGAATTTATGGATAGTGTATCATTAAAATGCCCGGTAACAATTAAGGCTAAAGTTACAGAAGCTTTAAAAAAACATATGCTGGAAGAAATGAAGAGTAATATTGAAAAAGTGGATCTTGAACTTCAACAGATTGATATTCAGGCAAAGCGTGTTTTAGGGCAGCAGGCTCAGGAAAACATTCAGGGTGTAGCAGGTATTCGTCAGCAGGTTGAAATGGAAAAACAGAAGCGGTTTGAGTTTAAGCAACAGGTGGAACAGAAAATTGAAGAAACAGAACATCTGGAAATTGGCGCAGAAATTGTCCAAGGAACGCTTGAACGCATCGTTGAAGTCAAAGTTGGCGATGATATGCGTGAACTTATGAATGTAGAAATATTGGTGGAAGATGGAAAAATCATTGCACTCCGCAGCTAAACATACAGATAAAGAATTTATTGTCATTGGGAAAATTGGTGCACCTCATGGTCTTAAGGGTGAAGTGCGCGTTATTTCTTTGACAGATTTCCCTGATCGATTTAAATCATTGCAAAAGGTCTATATTGATGATATTTCTGTTGATATAACGAGTGTACGTGATAATAAGCAGTTTATACTGCTCTGTTTTAAGCAATATACAACGCGTGACGAGGTTATGCCACTTAGTGGCAGGCTTGTCAAAATTGATCGTGCTGAAGCGGTACCACTTGCTGCGGGCGAATACTATACCTTTGATATTATTGGGCTTGATGTCTTTGATGAACATGGCCTGTTGCTGGGCAAAGTCATGGAAGTATTGAAGACGGGCAGTAATGATGTTTATGTTGTTGGCAATAAAGGAAATGCAAAACAAGTGCTCATACCAGCACTTAAGAAAGTAGTACAAGAAATTAATATTGCAGAAGGCAGAATGTCGGTAATTTTGCCGAAAGAGATGGAATAGAAATGCGTATTGATATTATATCACTTTTTCCTGAGATGTTTGCCGGGCCGTTTGGTGAAAGCATTACAAAAAGGGCAATTGAAAAAGGTTTACTTGATATTGAAATAACGAATCCGCGCGATTTTGCCTATGACAAGCATAAGCAGGTCGATGATTCTCCTTTTGGTGGTGGCAGCGGGATGGTATTAAAACCGGAACCGATGTTTCGGGCTGTACAGCATATTAAGGAGAAAACTGATTTTTCCAGGCGTCGAATTGTACTCATGTGTCCAAGTGGAAAGCGGTTTTCGCAGGAAAAGGCGAAAGAGTTAGCAGACTATGATCAGCTTGTTTTTATTTGCGGTCATTACGAAGGGTTTGATGCGCGTATCTCGAACCAGCTTGCCGATGAAGCTGTTTCGCTAGGAGACTATGTACTTACGGGTGGAGAACTTCCGGCAATGGTTATTGTAGATGCTGTATCACGTATGCTGCCAGGAGTGCTTGGCTCGGCAGAGTCAGCAGCGACAGATTCTTTTTATGAAGGACTTCTCGAGTTTCCGCAATATACGAGACCACGAGAGTATCACGGTATGATTGTACCTGAAATTTTATTCTCAGGTGACCATGCAAAGATTCGTGAGTGGCGTCGTTATGAGGCGTTGCGCATTACGCTGTTGCAGAGGCCGGATCTTTTAAAAACAACAGAGCTTAGTGCAGCAGATCAAAAAAAATTACAAGAAATAAAAAAAGAAATTGAAACGAATAAGACTATATGATATAATATAGCAGTATTTGGGCGGTCCTCTGAGTAAGTGCTAACATTTGCCATGAACGTCTGGACTAAGGAGGAAGTATATAAATGAATATTATTCAAGCTTTAGAACAAGAACAGCTTCGGTCGGACATTCCGGTTTTTGCACCTGGAGACACGGTACGTGTACATGTAAAGGTTGTCGAAGGTACTCGTGAACGTATCCAGATGTTTGAAGGTGTTGTTATCGGCCGTCAGGGTACAGGAGTTCGTGAAACATTCACTGTCAGACGTATTTCGTATGGTGTTGGTGTTGAACGTATGTTTCCCGTACATTCACCAAGACTTGAAAAAATTGATGTTGTACGTAAAGGTATTGTGCGCCGGGCAAAACTTTATTATTTGCGTAATCTTACGGGTAAAGCTGCTCGTATCAGAGAAAAACGCTAATAGCATTAATAGGGACTGTGCGCAGTCCCCTTTATTTTTCTAGGAGGGTGCTTTTATGAATTCACTCGGTGAAGAAGTCAAAGACTGGGTCATATCGATACTGGTTGCAGTTGTTTTAGCATTCTTTATCCGCTACTTTATTGTTGAACTTTATCTTGTCGATGGTCCATCGATGCAGCCAACTTTACTCAATCACGAACGCCTTGTAGTAAATAAATTTATTTATCGTTTTAGAGTACCGCAGCGGGGAGAAGTTCTTATCTTCAAGTATCCACAGGATCAGAGCCGTGACTTTATCAAGCGCGTCATTGCTATTCCGGGCGACACGATTGAGATAAAAGATGGCAGGGTGTTTGTAAATCAGCAGCTTATGAATGAGCCATATATTCTGAGTAAGACACGTGGTGATTATCCGCTTACGACAATTCCGGAAGGTACCATTTTTGTTATGGGTGATAATCGCAATAATTCAGAGGATAGTCGATTTGCCGATGTTGGTTTTGTCCCGTATAGCCTTATAAAAGGGAAAGCGGTTATGATTTTTTGGCCGTTTGATCAGTTAAAAACCTTACCATGATCGTTGATATTGAAATGAGGAACACCTTGTAACAGCAACAAAATGGTGCGGTATTACAAGGTGTTTTGTGTTAAAAACTTTATAAAGAGCATCGACAATTTATTTTATTGGTACTCTTTTCATTATACGATTTTGTTGGTATAATAATAATAGAATTAAATAAGTTAAGGATTAAAGGCGGAGTCTGTTCACATAAGGGCTTTGTCTATTTTT
>JBAYAD010000052.1:0-12917 GCA_041669965.1 Selenomonadaceae bacterium | reverse complement strand
ACGTCAATGCCGTAGTCAATAAAGCCTCGCAGAAAGTTTCCTTCACCAAATTGCAGAACACGAATAGGACGCTGTTTTTTCATTTGCTTATGTTTTTCATTTATTTTCATAGTTGTCTCCACCTTATTTCAATCTTTCACATCAGCATCTTTTTATAGATGTAAAAGCGCTAACCAGACAAAACAGCTGTCTATAGTAAGCGCTTTCATTTTTCCAGTTAACAAATTTCAGCGAATTATTCACCAAAATTAAAATATCTTGCAGCATTATTGTAGGAAATATCTTCTACCAGTTGTCCAAGGAATTCCATATCTGCCGGATATTCACCATCTTCTACCAAATTGCCAATAAAATTACAGAGAATGCGGCGATAGTATTCATGACGCGTATAAGATAGAAACGAACGTGAGTCAGTAAGCATACCAAGTGCATTGCCAAGTATGGAAAGATCTCCAACATTCCTAAGTTGTTCGATCATACCATGTTTCGTATCATTAAACCACCATGCTGCGCCTTGCTGTACCTTACCTGGTATTTCCGGTCCCTGAAATGAGCCAATAATTGATCCAATCATTGCATTGTCATTTGGATTAAGTGAATAGATAACCATTTTAGGTAAGTTTCCGTTTTTATTAAGGGCATCAAGAAAAGCAACCAATCCTTCGCCACAACTATAAGAGGCAATACAGTCAAAACCTGTATCTGGTCCTTGCTGATTGAATTCATTAGAGTTATTATCTCTAAGTGCGGAATAATGGATCTGCATTACCCAACCGCGTTTTGCATATTCTTTGCCAAGAAAAAGCAGGAGCGCTGTCTTATAGCTTTCTATTTCTTCTCGTGTAAGTGATTGTCCGGCAAGTGCCTTTACGAGTATTGCATCGATTGTTTTATCATCCGCTTCACGGCAGAAAACATATTCAAGTGCATGATCCGATGCCTTACAACCCATTTCTGCAAAAAAATCAATACGTTTTTCAATTGCACTACGAATATCGGCAATTGTCGTAATTTTTTTATTGACAACTTGTCCAAGACGTTCCATATAGGCAGAAAACGCTGGCTTTTCAATACGCATTGCTGCATCCGGACGCATCGCCGGAAGAACCTTTGCTGTACATTTTCCGTCCTCTTTGATTTTTTTGTGCCAGCACAGATCATCTGCCGGATCGTCTGTTGTGCAGATTACCTTTACATTAGAACGCTTAATAATTTCTTGCACGGCCATATCAGGCTGCTGAATTTTTTTATTGCAGATTGTCCAAATTTCATCTGCACTCTTCGCATTCAGTGGGATATCGCAATCAAAATACCGCTGCAATTCAAGATGTGTCCAGTGATAAAGCGGATTGCCAATAGCTCTTGGAAGTGCTTCGGCAAACTTCTGAAACTTTTCCCGATCTGTTGATTCTTTGCCTGTAATATATTTTTCTTCTACACCATTTGAGCGAATCAAACGCCATTTATAATGATCCCCGCCCAGCCATGCTTCTGTGATATTTTTGAACAGACGATTTTCAGCAATTTCCTGCGGATTAATATGACAGTGATAATCAATAATTGGCATTTTTTCAGCATGTTCATGATAGAGTTTCCTTGCTGTTTCTGTTTTTAATAAAAAATTCTTCCCCATAAATTTTTTCATTTCATTCACCTTTACTTTTATTAAAATAATCTGGATGATTCGCTGATACAAATCATCCTATAAATTTCTACTCACTTATTTATAACCAAGAAAATGTGGCAGCCACATAGAAAACGCTGGAACATACGTCACAAGTAATAAGCCAATAACCATTGAACCAAACATCGGCAACATCGCTTTGGCCGCTTTTTCCATCGATATCTTTCCTATGCCGCAGCCAACAAAAAGTGCGGAACCAACCGGTGGTGTACAAAGACCAATCCCCAGGTTAAACATAAGTAACACACCAAACTGAATGGGTGACATTCCCAGTGCTGTAACAACAGGAAGCAGAATCGGCGTACAGATAAGAATAAGCGGCGCCATATCCATAAAGCATCCTAAAAGAAGCAGCATAATATTGATAATCATCAATATTACAATTGTGTTATCGCTAAAGCTTAAAAGTGTATGTGTAAGCGTTGTCGGTATGCGAAGATACGACATTACCCAGCCAAAAGCCCCAGCTGTAGCAATAAGACCAAACACCAGAGAAAGTGTCTTCACTGAGCTCATAAGTACTTTATGCATTTTTTTAATAGTGAGTTCTTTATAAACAAATGCTGAAATAACAAAAGCATAGATACAGGCAACTGCTCCTGATTCTGTTGCTGTAAACATTCCTGAAACAATACCAAAGAAGATAATAAATGCTGTCATAAGTGCAAGAATAGCGTCTTTTGTCGCAACAACTATTTGCTTAAATGAAGCAGGCTCACCCTTCGGATAATGCTTTGTTATCGAAAAATAAATCGCAACAACAATAAGACCAGCACCACATATAATCCCTGGAATAATCCCCGCTGCAAAAAGTGCTCCAATCGATACACCACCAGCCGCAACCGAATAAATAATCATGTTATGGCTTGGCGGAACAAGCACACCCTGACAGCCCGCAGTTACGGTAAGACCAACAGCAAACGGTTTTTCATACCCGGCTTTTTCCATAAGCGGTATGACAATTGAACCAAGAGAAGAAACATCTGCTACCGCCGAGCCTGAAATGCCGCCAAAAAACATACTTGCCAAAACCGTCACATAAGAAAGACCTCCACGGAATCGACCAACCAGTACCTGTGAAAACAGCAATAACCGATCAGAGATACCACCTACTCCCATAATTTCACCAGCAACAATAAAAAGCGGAATTGCCATAAGTGAAAAATTGCAAATAGACTTACTCATTTGCTGAACAAGTGTCATAATCGGAATGTTTAAATAAAACATTGTAATTCCTGTCGATATTGCAAGACCGAAACATATTGGCATGCGAATAACAATAAATACGGCAAAACTGCCAATAAGCAGTATTGATGCAATCGATTGATCTGGCATTAATCCCCACCCCCGTCTAAGAATTTCCTATGATGGTATTTCTGAATACCCAAAAGATGCATAAGCGAAAAATACATGATATACAGACCCGCAACCGGAATCATAAGATATAGTGCCCCTGCTGGTAACTGTGTTGCCGGCATCGTTGAGCTCCACGTACTAACAATAAGCTTAGTGCCATAATAAATAATCATGCTGCCAAAAATAGTAATAAGAACTGTGTTAAAAAAATCTACTATCTTTTGAATTGGTTTCGGAAAAAAATTCATAAAAAGAACAACAGCGATATGAACTTTTTTTTCTACACCAATTGCCATTGCAATAAATGCCATCCAGACCATAAGCAAAAGTGAAACTTCCTCGGACCAGGTAATACTAGAACCCAATACTTTGCGTGAGAAAACTTCTGCTGAAATAAGAAGTATAATAATAATCAATACAAATTTTGAGTATTCCAACAAGATCCGATATGTAAAATCAAAACCATACGTAATTGCCGCTATTATCGGATTTTTCGTATCTTCCTTCATCTGTGTCCCTCCTTATATGTCATTGCCGGAAACTACATTTGATAGTCTCCGGCATGACTACTCCAGCTTCGTATTACGTGATTTCTGTTTTATTAATCTTTTTGCATTGCTTTGATCTGATCTACGATATCCTTATATGGCGTTGCATATTTATCATAAACCGGCTGCATTGCATCTTCAAATTTTTTCTTTTCAACATCACTGAGTGTCGTAATAACTGCCCCACCGGCTTTTACTTTATCCTCTGCTGATTTTTCACGTTTTGCCCATTCATCACGTTCATATTTCGCTGCTTCAAGGGCACAATCCTTGACAATTTTCTGATCATCAGCTGAGAGCTTATCCCATGTTTGTTTCGAACAAATCATCATTTCCGGTACACGATTATGTTCATCAATTGTATAATATTTTGCTACTTCATAATGACTTGTTGATTCATAGGAAGGCCAGTTGTTTTCAGCACCATCAATAATACCAGTTTGAAGACCTGAATAAACTTCACCATATGGCATTGGTGTCGGACTAGCCCCCAGCGCCCGAATCATATCCATCATCATTGATGATTCCTGGACACGAATCTTAAGACCCTTTAAATCTTCAAGAGTTTTAATTGGTGCTTTTGTTGTATAAAAATTACGTGCACCTGCATCAACCCAGGCAAGCCCGATAATACCTTTTTCCTGTACACTTGCCAGCAAATCATCTCCGATTTTGGATTCGAGAACTTTCCACATATGTGGACCATCTTTATAGAGATATGGAAGCTGTAACGCATTAAGGTTCTTAGAGAATTCAGATAATGGTGAAAGACTTACACGGGCAAAATCAATCCCACCATACTGCATTTGTTCAACAACAGATTTTTCATCACCAAGCTGAGCTCCATCGTAAACCTGGACAGTTATCTTTCCATTAGTTTTTTCCTTTACAAGATCAGCAAACTTATTGGCAGCTTTCGTCGTTGGATAATCTGACGACTGGTTTTCTGCATAGCGAAGAACAATCTTATCTCCACTGCCACTTCCACTGCTTTTCGCCGCCTGATCACTACCACCACAGCCTGCAAGCATAACTGCACTGAGTGTAACTACAGATAAAGCCGCCAAAATTTTCTTTTTCAATAACATTTTTAAGTCCCCTCCGTGTTTTAATTTTTAAAAAGCACCCTATCAACCCTATTGATAATTACTTTTTAGCTTTTCTCTTTTGCCGATACGCCCCTTCCTATTTTTTCATTCGCAGGAAATTTAGCATAATTTGGTAATATTGAAAATCTTCAAACTATTATTTTCTTATACCAACCATTGAAAATTTCCTTTCATGCCCTTGTCTATATACAGTTGTAAGGCGTTACATTTTACATTGTAATCCCTTACAACTTTATTGTAGTCATTTGTTATATATATGTCAATATAAAGAATCATTATTTTAGTAAAAAAATCTATTGAATTTAATCTCATTTTATATTAATTTTCCTTAAATATGCTTGTTTTTCGACGTTTTTGACCGTATTTAAACCTTTTAACAGTTTTGTATTTATTTGTTTAAATTTAAAAATTCAGTTTTGTAAGTGGTAACATATTTTTTGTTCTACCTATTGCTATTACAAAAATATCCGCTATACTTAATATAAGTAATTGTTCATCTGCATAGATTAAGCATTTACATTTTTAATTTGAGGTGGATTATGACTATTTATGATATAGCAAAAGCTTGTGATGTATCCATTGCAACTGTTTCACGCGTACTGAATGGTAGTACGAAAGTTAGCCCAAAAACACGCGAGAAAGTTCTTGCTGCCATGAACGAACAGAACTACTCACCAAATCCATTTGCCCGAGGTTTAGGTCTTAATTCTATGAAAATGATTGGCATCCTTTGTACGGATGTCTCAGATGCATTCTTTGCCAAAGCCGTTTCTCTTGTCGAGCATGATCTTCGAAAACGAGGTCTTGATGTTATTCTTGGCTGCACTGGTACAGAACTCGCTGATAAAAAGAAATACTTGCAGCTTTTCATCAACAAACATGTCGATGCTATCATTTTGATTGGCTCGCCATTTCGTGAAGAAAGTGATAATTCTCATCTTGAGGCTGCTGCCAAACAAGTTCCAATTATTACGATCAACAGCTTCATCGAAATACCAAACATTTATTGTGTCCTCTGTGACGAACGTAAGGGCATACAGGAAAGTGTTGACTTACTTGCAAACGAGGGATATTCTTCTATCCTTTATCTTTATGACTCACTGACCTACAGTGGCAGACAAAAAATAAAAGGTTATAAAGCTGGTGTAGCTGCACATAGTCTCGATACAAATCCTTCACTTATCCAACAAGTTACACGCACAATTGAAGACACTCAAAAGCTCGTGGAAAAACTTCTTAATCAATCCATAAACTTTTCTGCCATCATTGCATCAGAAGACCTGCTCGCAGTCGGTGCACAAAAAGCACTTGTTGCCCGCAATATAGATATTCCGGTGATTGGCTGTAATAATTCAATTCTCGCTGAATGCTCAACACCAGCTCTTACGAGTATGGACAACCGGCTTACCATTCTCTGTCCTGCTGCTGTTGACATTCTCACAAAAATACTGGCTGGCAATACAGCTGCAACACCTTCAAAAACAGTTTTCCCACCGTTGCTTGTCCATCGCGCCAGCTTCCCCCAAAAAGATCTGCGCAAATAATTTTATACAAAAACAAAGAATGCAGCAAGATCAATAAATCTTGCTGCATTCCTTATTTCTATTATCTAAACGCTTAGTTTTATCTGTTATTTCCTTTTTAAAAAATCATCACGCTTTGGCGAAAATGTATCAACAATAATCGAGTCTTCCAGCACAATTGCTATACAATGCGCAACTCCACCTGGCATGTATACGGTGTCACCAGCACGAACAACAGACCGTTTATCGCCAACAACAAACTCCATTGCACCTTTTACAACATATGTAATCTGATCATGTGGATGCGAATGCGAATCCGATGCAGCCCCCTTAGTAAAACAAAGTTCACAAACCATAAGCTGATCCGAATAAGCCAAAATACGGCGTACTGTCCCTTCAGCAACATTTTCTGCAACAACATCTTTATGAAACACAAATTCCTTTGACATATACTCTCTCCTCTGCTTCATTTATGATAACACTTACACTGCTTTCAATGTATCATATATCCACCACAAGCAACAAGTGTTTTCCTAAAATTTCATAAATCATACAAAGCTTTGATAACAGCTGCTTCCTACGACAGATACTTTTTTAGAGTTGCTGCTACAGCACCTTTTTCAACAGTCATTTCCTGGAAATATTTTTCAATTTTTGTGCCGATTCCCGCCTCATACAGATTTGAGCCAAAGATACGGCTGTCACTCAATATGGCCTGTAGCTTTTGATGCACAGAAAATTCTTCACCAAGCCTGATACCCATAAGTTTTTCCTGCAGTTGCGGCAAAAGCGGATCCGGACTCACTGCAAAATCATTACCTTCATCATCCACTCCCAGGAGATAACGGCACCACCCGGCAATCGCCAAGGGAATATAAACAAGCTTTGCCGCATCGAGCTGTGGTGCCTTTACATATTCCTTAATGGTTTCGCCAAAGCGTACGCCAACTTTCTGTGATGTATCACAGGCAATACGTTGTGGTGTATCCGGTATCGCCGGATTTGGAAAACGTTCATTGAGACATTCCATGAGAAAGTCCTGCGGCGATAGTACGCCCGGATTGGTTACGACCTTCATTCCCTCATCACAGCCAATTTTTTCGACAAGTTTCTTTAGAAACGGATTCTTCATTTCATCAGCAATAAGTGTGTAGCCAAGCAGGCATCCATATACAGCTAGTGCTGTATGCAAAGGGTTAAGGCACGTACATACTTTCATGCGTTCCACTTTATCCACCGTTGAACGATCTGTAAAAATCACCCCTGCTTTTTCAAGTGGCGGCCGGCCATTTGCAAAAACATCCTCAATAACAAGATACTCAGTCTTCTCCGCATTAACAAACGGAGCATACTGACCGCCTCGGCTGCTCGTGACAAAGTCCATATCTGTAAAGCCATCAGCTGCAAGTGCTGCCTGTACATTATCTGCCGGACGCGGTGTGATTTTATCAATCATTGTACATGGATATGATATTTTTTGTTTAAGATATGCCGCAAATCCATTTTCTACAAGACTTGCTTTTTCCCACGCCTCACCAATTGTCAAAACCGTCTTCTGCAACACGATCCCATTGTGTGAACAATTATCCATACTCAGCAGCGTCACTGGCAAAGAACCTGCACGATAACGTTCATAAAGAAGTGCTGTAAGCTTCGCCGGAAAACTTTTTGCATTTTTCGGTCCTGCTTCGACATCCTGCTTTACCGTAGGCAAATAATTGCCATCAGAATCATGAAGTTTATAGCCCTTTTCTGTAATTGTAAAGCTGATAATTTGTAACGACGATGCACAAATTATCTGCTGCAAGCGCTTCCAATCCTTCACCGCAATTGGATTACAAACAAGTCCTTCCGTAATACTGCCAATGACCTTTCTGCGCATGCTCTGATCCTGACACATTGTTACGAGCAGACTCAAATTATCATGTGGCTGGTAGATCTTATCAATGATCTCACTATTGTTTGGTGCTGCCGCAATAATACCAAACTCCGTTTCTCCCTCGTTCAGCAAAGTCTGTTGTAAAGAAGCAATAAATGCCCGAAAAATATTTCCCGGACCAAAATGCAGCCAGCCCGGTTCTTTTTTTGTCTTTTCTATAACCACTTCTCTATTAAACACAGGTAGTTCGATTGACAGTCTCTTCCAAGCTTCTTTATTTTTTAATCCAGCTTCATTAAGTTCCATTTTTTTCTCCCCTTATTTTCTATTATTTTCCCGACAAATTGCATCCCAGAGTCCACAGAGATAATTTGCTCCGAGTGCCCGATCGAAAAGGCCATAGCCCGGACGACCAATCTCATTCCAGATCATACGTCCATGATCCGGACGCACAGGTCCTTCATAGCCAACATCATAGAGTGCCCGCATCATTTCATAGACATCCAGCGATCCAAAGCTCGATTTATGTGCAACTTCATTGAACACACCTGGCTCATGCACCTGAATATTGCGAATGTGGGCAAAACCAATGCGATCTATTTTACCGAAATGGCGAATGATCTGCGGAATATCATTGTTGCGGTTTGATCCCAGTGAACCACTGCAAATCGTCAGCGCATTACTTGGGCTGTCGATGAGCTTTACAATGCGTTCAAGATTTTCTTCATTTGTCACAATACGTGGCAAGCCAAAAACGGAATAAGGTGGATCATCCGGATGAATTGCCATGCGGATACCAGCTTTTTCCGCTGCCGGCACAACAGCTCGGAGAAAATAACCGAGGTTTTCAAAAAGACTTTCTTCATTGATCTCTTCATATTGTTCAAAGAGATGTGTAAGTTCCTTCAACCGCTCCGGTTCCCATCCCGGCAAAATAAATCCATTGCTGTTCGCTTCAATCTCTGCTGCCATCTGCTGTGGTGTCTTACCCGCAATCACACGATAATCGAAAGCAAGTGCCGTCGAACCATCATAAAGCGGCTTGGCAAGATCTGTGCGCGTCCAGTCAAAAATCGGCATAAAATTGTAACATACCACCCTTACTCCGGCCTTGCCAAGATTTTGAAGTGATGCGATATAGTTTGCAATATAACGGTCACGGCTCGGCAGTCCCAGTTTAATATCTTCGTGTACATTGACACTTTCCACCGTTTCAAATGACAGTCCATTTGCTTCGATATCTTTTTTAAGTGCCATAATTTTTTCCATCGGCCATACGTCTCCTACTGGTACATCAAAAAGCGCACCAACAATACCTTGCATCCCCGGAATTTGTTGTATTTGCTGCAATGTAATCTTATCTTCATCTTTTCCATACCAGCGAAATGTCATCTTCATTATAAATACCCCCAATTTATTTTCTCTTATTTGTATACTACCATACTAGTATAGGTATGAACAAATTTTATTGCAGGCCATGCGTTCCATTAAAGCTATATTTTCTTACGCATACTCTTTTTTTCTCTATATTTCTCTATTTGGTTAACTTTTATAAATAATCTGATTTATTTTTTCAGATTTTGCAGATAATTATGTGCAAACTACATTTTTTGTAATTTATGTAAATCATTTTCTTTCCCTTATTGATATTCTGAATATACTGTATTATAATAGGCTTATAAATAACTTTTATCAGAAAGGAAGAGATATTATGGACGTGCTTCTTTTATCACGTTGGCAATTTGCTATTACGACGACGTATCATTTTCTTTTTATTCCACTCACATTAGGACTTTCACTGTTTATCGCACTTTTGGAGACCTATTATGTGAAAACAAAAAAACCTTGGTGCCTTAGCCTTGTACATTTTCTTGGTACAATTTTCCTCATCAGTTTTTCGATGGGTATTGTCACAGGTATTGTACAGGAATTTCATTTCGGCATGAACTGGTCCGAGTATTCCCGCTTCATGGGTGATATTTTTGGTGCACCACTCGCACTTGAAGCACTTACAGCCTTTTTTCTTGAATCTACTTTTCTTGGTATCTGGATGTTTGGCTGGAAAAAGCTTTCTCCCAAACTTCATTGTGCAACGATCTGGATTGTTGCCTTTTCCAGTAACCTATCTGCTTTTTGGATTCTTGTCGCAAATTCTTTTATGCAACATCCGGTTGGTTTCATTATTAATCACGGCCGGGCTGAAATGACGGATTTTTTTGCTCTTATAACAAATTCTTATGTCTTTGGGCAGTTTGCCCACACTTTTTTTTCTGGTATTGTCACAAGCGGTATTCTTATTCTTGCGATCTCCGCTTACAAGATCCTGAACCACTCTATAGCGGAAAAGAGCTTTCTGCAATGTATGCGTTTTGCTACGATTTATACACTTATCGGACTTTTTGCTGTTATGGGAACCGGACATCTTCAGGCAAAGGATGTTGCTCATATGCAGCCAATGAAGCTTGCCTCCATGGAAGCCCTTTGGGAAACCGCTGACCCAGCACCATTTGCAATCTTTGCTTCAATTAATACACAAGCCAAAAAAAATACATTTGAACTTACGGTTCCATCTGTACTCTCTTTTATGGTTTATAACAAACCATACGGTGAAATCAAAGGCATTCAAGAATTACAAACACAAAATGAGCAGCAGTTTGGCCCCGGATCCTATATTCCTGATGTACCCGGTCTTTTTTGGAGCTTTCGTGTTATGCTCCTAATCGGCGGCATCCTGCTTTTGCTCGTTCTGATTTCAGCTTTTCTTCTTTGGAAACAGAAGCTTGTGAAATCTCCATTTTTCTTAAAATTACTTATTTTTGCTGTCCCGCTTCCATTCATCAGTAATTCAGTTGGCTGGTACATATCCGAAGCCGGGCGTCAGCCATGGATCGTTGTTGGTCTTCAGAAAACTGCAGCGGCCGTTTCACCAAATCTCACACCAGCAGAGGTGTTTATTACAATGATTGGCTTTACGCTCGTTTATCTGGCACTTGCGGTAGCAGCAATTTATATTGCTGTACGCTTTATTCGTCAAACACCATCTGCCGCTAATGACTGGAGGGATAAATAATGGATCTTAATATTTTATGGTTTATTCTTATTACGGTTCTCTTTATCGGTTTCTTTTTTCTCGAGGGCTTTGACTATGGTGTTGGTATTCTTTCACTGCTGATTGGGCATAACGATGATGAACGCAGACTGTTGCTTTATTCAATTGCTCCGGTATGGGATGGTAACGAAGTATGGATGATTACGGCAGGTGGCGCCTTATTTGCTGCATTCCCACACGTCTATGCAACGATGTTCAGCACTTTTTATATGGCACTTTTTCTCATGTTGCTGGCACTCATTATGCGTGGTGTTGCTTTTGAACTTCGCGGCAAGCACACATCAGCTGGATGGCGCCGTTTTTGGGATGGAGCTATTTTCTTTGGCAGTGCGGTTCCCGCCTTTCTCTGGGGGGTTGCCGTAACAAACCTCTTAATCGGCCTGCCAATCAACAGCCACATGATTTATATGGGATCCTTTTGGGATCTTCTTACACCCTACACAATAATTGGCGGTCTTACTTTTCTTTTTGTTTTCACCTTCCATGGAGCGGCTTTTCTTACCTTGCGTCTTGTTGAAGGCGGCATGACAATACGAATCCGGCACGCTGCTCAAAAAATTGGTCTGGCCGCGATTGTTTTCTTTGTACTCTGCATGATCCTGACCTATGCTCAGACAGATCTTTTTAAGAGTACCTTGGCAGTTATATTACTGTTTCTCGCTGCAGCAACTTTTATCGCAGCCTATATCAGTACTGCCTCTGCCAAATATCTTGCGGGATTTATTTTAAGCTCGCTGGCTATCGTCTTCACTACAGCCGCTTTCTTTGCTGGTCTTTTTCCTCGTCTTATGGTCTCAAGCCTGCGGCCGGAATGGAGCCTTACGATTTACAATGCTTCCTCGACACCATACACACTTTCCATTATGTCAGTTGCTGCAGGTTGCTTTGTACCACTTGTAATTGCCTATCAAATATGGACTTACTGGATTTTCCGCAAACGTTTATCACCTAAAGATTTGGAGCATTAATCAATGAAAAAAACCGCACTGTACCCGGAACTAAAACCATATAAAACTCAGCTCTGGCAACTCGTCGTACTGAGTTTTTTTTCCGGACTTTGTACAGCCGCTTTTGCTTGGAACCTCACTATGATCCTTGATGGAGTTTTCCTCAAAAACATGGACGTAATAAAAGCAGCACCTTTTTTTTTGGTGCTGCTTTTTATCACGTTATTCAAAAGCCTGCTGTACAATTTCCGAACTGCAATTGCAGACAGTTTATCACTTGCAATTCGTTCATCACTGCGCACACGCATCACCTCTGCGCTTCTGGCTCTTTCACCGCTCGATCGCGTGCAGGCTTCCACCGGAGAGTTTCTCGTACTGGCTGTTGAAACAATTGATGGGCTTGATGACTATTTCAGTCGTTTTCTGCCACAACTTCTTTATACGGCTGTCCTGCTGCCACTTCTTCTCCTCATCGTACTCCCTGTCGATCTGATTACTGCGCTTATCTTTTTTATCACGGCTCCCCTTGTTCCTTTTCTTCTTTATCTCATCGGACAGCGGACACGTACAGCCAGCATTCAGCAATGGACTACACTCACAAAGCTGACAAGCAAGTTTACCGAACTCCTGCAGGGGCTGCTGACGCTGAAAATATTTAACCGCAGCTACGTGCAGGTTTTGCTCGTTGCAAAACTTAGCGATGAATTTCGCACAGCTACACTCCGTGTCCTTCGCCTGGCCTTTGTCTCAGCTTTTGCCATT
>JBAYAD010000051.1:0-12986 GCA_041669965.1 Selenomonadaceae bacterium | reverse complement strand
TTGTAAGAATTACAAGCACCAATACATAATCCCGCCATTTATGATAGTTGACGCGCAGCCCGATGAGAAAAAATATAAGTCCTCCAACGAGATTGGACATCTGCCGAATTAAAAAATAATATGGATTATGGTATTGTGTCTCCGACAGGACAAAACTTGCACTAAATACATTGACCGTCCCAATAACAACGAGAACCAGCACAATTCCCATAATCGCTTCCATATCATTGATCCAAAATTTTTTTCTTATCAATGCCTTTTGCTGCTCCATTATTCTGCCTCCAGTTGCATATCTTAAGAAAATACGACCTCGCAGCGATTGATTTTTTCGCCAAACCCGCTGAATTTTCGTTCATATTCCGTCATAATATTTTCTGGTCGGTTCTCTGCCTGAAGGTCAAACGACACATCACGTGTCTCCAGCTTTGCTTCAGCAAACTGCTCCAGCGAAAAATCAAATAAAGGACGATTATCTGTCTTAAAGAAAAGTTCTCCACCTGGTCTCAATAAGCCACGGTATTTTTCCAAAAAATTAATATGCGTAAGTCGGCGCTTTGCATGACGCGCCTTTGGCCATGGATCACAAAAATTAACATAAAAACGATCTACTTCGCCTAAAGCAAAAATTGTTTCAATTTCATTGATATCAAAAACCAGCAAGCGCACATTGGCAAGATTCTTTTCTTTCACTTTCTTTGCCGCAGAATACAGGACATCCTGCTGTGCTTCAATCCCAATAAAATTGAATTCAGGATATCGCTCAGCCATCTGACTAATGAAATCCCCTTTGCCTGTACCGAGCTCTACATGAAGTTCGCCTTTGCGTCCAAAAACATCATTCCATTTTCCTTTTTTTTCTTCACCAATCTTACACTCTCTTGAATAAACAAACTCACTAAAATCTTTAATTGCTTCATCAATCCAGGGCTTTCTTCTTAAACGCATCGAATTCTCCTTCAACATGACAGCTGTGCTCTCCTAAGAAAGCACAGCTGCTTCTTTTTATCTATATTTTACTTAGCATTAACTCTATAGTCTTATGATTTTTCCAAACCGTATTTTTTCAAGTAACGATAAAGTGTCACACGACTCACATTTAAAAGGTTTGCCAGTCTACTTACATTGCCACCAGCTGCCTGCCATGCCTTAACGAAGATATCCCGATCGTCCTTCCACTTATTGTCCGGCTTGACATCACCCATAAGGCTGATATCTCCCGGACAAATAATATCCTCCTTCGTATTAAAGAATGCAAATTCTAAAACACCCTGCAGCTGTTTAATATTTCCCGGCCAGTCATACTCACTAAGCACCCGGATTGTTTCTGGCAGCACGAGCTTACTCTTCATCTGATGCTGTGCTGCAAGCTCGGAAATAATATGCGTTACAAGCACCGGTATATCTTCGCGGCGGCTGCGAAGTGCCGGAACACGCAGTACACTTTTCGAAACAATCTCATAAAGATCCTTTTCAAAAAGGCCACGTTCTGTAAGCCGCTTGAGATCGCTGTCGCAGGCCGCAATAATACGCACATCAATAGGACGCTCTACCATTTCGCCAGCACGATGTGTCGTCCCGGCCTTCAGTACACGCGCAAGTGAAATAGCTATGCCCTTGGGCAGCTTTTCGATTTCATCTATAAAAAGTGTACCACCGCTGGCAAGCTCAATTTTCCCCTGATGACTAACATCCGGATTCAGTGCTACACCAAAAAGTTCCTGTTCCAAAAGCTCTGGCGCCGCATCCCCACAGCGTATCGAGATAAGTGGGCCAGCGGCTCTGGAACTTGCCTGATGAATGCCATGTGCCATGCGCTGCTTTCCTGTGCCAGACTCACCCTGCAAAAGGATATGATGCTTGTTGCGCGCAACACGAGCCGCTTTTTCCTGCATTGAAACAAACGCCGATCCTTCACCCACCATCGAATTCAAACTGTATTTTGCCGTATAACCTGAAGCATGCGCTACAAGTGTACGCAAATCCTCAATTGGCATTGATACAGCAACAACACTGCTCACTACCTGATCCAGATCACGCTCAAGCGGAACAACTGTAGTAATATCTTCATAGGTCTTCGCCTGCGTAATCCACGTAACTTCCTTATTATAAGACGGGATGCCGCGAAATCCTTTATAAATCGGTGTATGACGATAGTTCATGACCACATCATTGAGATTCATATATGGATGATCCTTGCCATTTTTTGCCCCAATACCTTCCAAACGTGAAAGTCCCAGCTTGTTGGCGTAGGCAACATCACCGCCCGGCATCACATGATAAACAGCAAACGGTGTCGCATCAAGAATTGCTTCCTGTGCTTTAATGCGCATCGATTGACTCAAATGCAATTCAAGAGCCTGCTTTATCGTCAACATAAGCGCAATAACTGAATCCTGCGATAAGGTTTCATGTTCAACTGAAACAAGCGTAATAATGTAACAGAACTCACCATTTACAAAAACTGGTGCGGAACAAGCATCACCCATCTGACACTCTTTAACCCACATTTCCGGACCAAAAAGCCAGAATGGCATCTTATGCTCGTGTGCAATACTAATACTTGATGTGCCAACATCTTCAATACCAACACGAGCTCCTTCAATTTCACCTGGTGTCTTCTGATAGAACGGCAGCGAATAACTCTTGAGCACAACACAGTCCGCATCAATGAGCAAAAGACTCAGATTATATTTCTGAAAAAACTCCCGTATCTCATTACTAAATATTCCCAGATAGTCAATGGCATTCTTGTGCTGCTGCTGCAACTTTACCAAACTCTCCATTGATAACTTATTCGGCGTTGCCATCTTCTCTATGCCGATATTAAATGCTCTGCTGGCTTTCCACGATTCAGCTACCCATGGATGAACATTCGGATCCATCGTTCCTTCTTCAATGTATTTTTTGTAATAACCTTCCAGCTTTTCTCTGCTGCGATGTTCTCTAATCATACGTATCCTCCTAAATAATGTATGAGACAATCTTATTTCATGTTTTTCGAGATCCACAAACTTGCATATAAAATTTCACGTTTCTATTTTACCGCTTTTTCTCTCGTCCACTTCTACATACTATCGTACTTTATATTGTACCAATCATTTTGCCAAGTAGCAATTCTTTCGCAAAAAAAGTTTACAAACTACCATTTTGTCACTTTAATTTTTTATAAAAGTTATATTTGCTTATATTTACTTATGTAATATTGACTTTTTACTTTTATTTGCTTATAATTAGCTTAATAAACTACGAAAGGAGATCTTTCTATGCATCAAGAAGAACGCCTTCTCGCGATATTCACTTATTTAAAAGAAAACCAAAAAATGTCCATTCATGACATCTGCCATAGGCTGCAGGTTTCACGCGACACAGCTCGCCGTGATATTCTCAAATTATTGGAGCAGGGCATCGTAGCACGTACCTATGGTGGTATCAGCCTGCCCATCCTCAAAAACTCAATTAAAGAGTATCGCGAACGCTTACATGAGGGGTCACAAGAAAAGGAGCATTTATCAGAAAAAGCCTATAGTTTCATTCAACCAAATGGACACTATTTTTTTGATGTATCAACGACGGTACGCTTTCTTGCACAAAAAATCGACAAAACCATCTGGGTCACTACACATTCCCTTGACAATCTTGAAATTTTAGCGGAAAACAAAAATGTTCATGTAAACATAACCGGCGGAGAACTGCAAAAAAAGAATCGCTTTTTTTACTACCCTGGCTGCAGTGCCTACATTGCTTCAATGCATTTTGACATCGCCTTTATCGGAACAGCCACACTTGATAAAAATGGCCTTTACTATACAGATTCTGAAGATGCCTTCGTTAAACACGAGGCCATTAAATACGCAGATTCCGTTATCGTACTCGCCGAGGCCGAAAAGTTCAATGCAACAAGCTATCACAAAGCTGCCGGCTGGGAAGATATTGATATCCTTATCACTACAAAAGATCCGCCGCTTGAAATGAAGCGTATATTTGCGTCACACCACGTACAGACTATTGTTGTCTAAAAACTAAATCACCTTTTAGGGAGCTGAACTCTATGTATAAAATGATTTGTCTTGATATCGATGGAACACTTTTGAATTCACAGCACAAAATCACAGCTCGTGTTAAAGATGCCGTGCAAAAAGCGGCTGCCCGCGACATTCACATTATTCTTGTTTCCGCCCGCATGCCAGCAGGCATTCTGCCTTTTATTAAAGAACTTGCAATCAAAGCTCCAATCATTTGCTACAGTGGCGCCCTCATTCTTGACGAGGCACAGAAGACGTTTCATACAAACAGCATATCTATCGCAGCGCTTGCTGCTATATACAATACCTGTAAGAAACATGCTGCACACCTCAGCATTTACCGCAATTGTAACTGGTACGTCGAATCCATGGATTCATGGGCAGCACAGGAAAGTACAATCACACAGATTATACCAACCATTGCAACTGCTGAATCACTTTTGGCAAAGTGGCAGTCAGAAGCAACGGGTCCAAACAAGCTTCTTTGCATGGGTGAACCGGAAAAAATCGCTGTTATAGCCGGACTGCTTAATCGAGCAGACATGACCATCTACCGTTCTAAACCAACGTATCTTGAGATGGTCGATCATACCGCCTCAAAAACAAATGCCATTCAGCTTCTTGCTCAACGCTATAAAATTAACATGAAAGAAATCATGACAATCGGTGATAACTATAATGATATTGACATGTTGCAAGCCGCCGGACTTGGTATTGCTATGGGAAATGCTCCCGATGATGTAAAAGCACAAGCAAAAACCGTAACAGCGAGCAATGATAAAGATGGTGTCGCTATTGCTATCGAAAAATATGGTTTCGCTTAAAAGTATGTTATAATAAAAAAGATTTATTATTGTAAGATTACTTGAAGGATTGGTGATTATTTCATGGCAAGACTATCAAAACGTATTCAGCACAAAATTCAGCCATCAAACCCGGCACCTGCCAAAAAGAAAAAACCAGGTCGCGACTATCTGCTCATTGCTGTCATCTGGCTTAACCTCTTTATTCTCATTATGGGCTGGAGTGAATTTGATGTATTAAACCGTTCCATGTACATTGCCCTTGCGGTTTCGCTCATACTCATCTATACACATAAACATAGTACCTTCTCTGAAAAGGTGCTTATCTGGATTGAACGCATCAGTTTCATCAGCATAGCCGTTTCCGTTGCTATCTTTGCTTTCGTCTGTTATAAACAGTTTACAGCATAAAACACCCCGCCGCCTTTATATTGAAAAACCCCGGCAAAGTCTAAATAAAACTTTGTCGGGTTTTTTTCTGCGTAACTTTTACTGTAAATATCTCTTTGATTATTTCTGTACCGAAAATTTATAAATTGTCATAGAGGTAAACCTTTGACCCGGATTCAATACGACACCTAAACACTACTACTAAAAAATTTTTCATTGTTTGACCTCCAATTTAGAACATTTGCTGTATTTTATAAATTTTTATTTTCTAAGAATATGCAAATCTATCGTATTTGCCATAATCTGATAGCCTTTATCATTTGGATGTAAATGATCACCCGAGTCATACTGCGGAAGTATTTTGGTTAAATTTTCAGGATCTCGAAGGGCCTTATCAAAATCAATAACACCATCAAACCCACTATTTGTGCGAATCCAATTGTTTACGGATTCACGTGTTGCCTGACCTTCCGGTGTATCATATTTAGCCCCGGCAAACGGAAGTATTGTACATCCATATATGCGTATCCCTTTTGCATGAACCTGTGAAATAATCATTTTCATCCCATCGATAATTTTAACAGCATCAAATGTTCCATGTCCAATATCATTTATTCCTTCAAGCATTATAACAGCTTTTACATTATTTTTTAATACTACATCTTCATCTAATCGTGCAAGAGCATTCACCCCAAAACGCTCTGTATCTGTGAGAATTCTATTACCTGAAATTCCTTCATTGAGAACAGCTAATTTAAAATCCGGAGATTCCTTTTGTATTCGATCTGCAAAATAATCGGGCCACCGATGATTTTCATTTGGAGTTGATTGGAATCCATCTGTGATAGAATCTCCAAATGTAACAACAGTTCCTTTTGTTGAAGAATCTGCTAAAACTTCAATTTCTTCCAACCAAAACCATGAATCCACTTTATTCACAAAAAAGCCCCTGCCAAAATCTGGCGATTTTGACAAGGGTTCTTGTTTTTTCCTCATTACCAATGATATTTTTCCCCACGGTTAATTTTAAATGCACGGTAGATCTGTTCAACAAGGAGGAGACGCACCATCTGGTGCGTAAAGGTCATGCGCGAGAAGCTAAGCTTTTCAGCCGCTGCGGCCCGCACCTCAGACGAAAGTCCAAAGGCTCCGCCAATAAGGAATGTAATGTTGCTTTTTCCGTCAAGACAAAGTGCATCAATACGTGCAGCAAGTTCCTCGGACGAAGCCTGCTGCCCATAGACATCAAGCACGATAAGATAGCTGCCTGCTGGCACCTGCTTTAAAAGACGTTCGCCCTCAGCTGTAAGTGTTTTTTGTTTTTCTGCCTCAGATGGAGTATCCTTCATCTTTTCTTCACTAATTTCAATAATATTTACCTGAGCAAAGGGCGTCAGCCGTTTCATAAATTCAGCAATTCCCATTGTCAGATATTTTTCCTTGATTTTTCCCGCTGTAACAATATTTATTTTCATCAACTATTATCCTTCGGTGCCTCAACAAGCTTGACATCTACCGTCGTCGACTTGTCATCCCTTGTATAGGTGACAGATACCGTATCGCCAACCTTATGTGCAGCAACTGCATCCCGTAGTGCAGCAACTGTGTTGATCTCTGTATCCCCAATTTTAAGAATAATATCGCCGCGCTGCAGACCTGCTTTACCGCATGGTCCGTCAATCACGACTTTTTCAACATAGACCCCTGCATCAATGTTAAGCTGGTACCCCTGACGTGCCGCTGTCTGCTTATCAAAGATGCCAATGCCAAGATATGGACGAGCAACATAGCCATTGGCCATAAGCTCATCGACAATCTTGCTCACGGTATTAATGGGGATTGCAAAACCCATGCCTTCGACACCAGCAGCTGCTACCTTAGCACTATTAATTCCAATAACCATACCATCTGCATTAACAAGTGCGCCACCCGAATTCCCCGGACTGATAGCCGCATCCGTCTGCAGTAATTTAACTTTGCGTTCACCAATATCAAGCGTACGATTGAGTGCGCTGATAACACCACTTGTCACACTGCCCTGAAACTCGAGCCCCATCGGATTACCAATAGCAATAGCGGGTTCACCAACCATGATATTATCGGAGTTGCCAAACGATGCCGCTGGCAAATCCTTTGCATCAATCTTAACAACCGCAATGTCCGTTGCGGCATCTGCACCAACAAGCTTCCCCGTAAAACTTCGACCATCGGCTAAAGATACAATAATTTCCTTTGCACCATTGATTACATGATTATTTGTTACAATATAACCATCACTCTTAAATATAACCCCGGAGCCAACTCCCTGCTCAACTTTGACCTGATTATTAAACCAGTCACGTGCAACTGCCTTATTTGTTATCCCGACAATTGCAGGTCCAACAGCCTTGGCGGCCCGTACAACAGGTGTGTTGCGTGCATCAGAAACAGGTCCGTTTGCCGCAGGAGCTGTCGTCATATTGGACGAATTGCCCGTTGCCTGCTTCGCATTGCTGTTCGTGCACCCGGAAACAAGTACACCAGCAATCACTAAGACACTGATAAACACTGAAATATAAGGCGTCCATTTATTATTAAACTTTCTCATTTTCTATACCTCCCATAAGTTTACTGTCTCATTCTGCCGGGTCAGCCGAATGTCAATATTTGAGCCAAGTATATCCCCCTGCTTTTCCAATATATTACAAATGGTATCACGGGCAAGCTTGGGACGATTGTTCTCCGCACTCAGATGCGCCAAAAAAACACGCGTATGATTTTTTTTCATTCGCACAAGCGCCCATGCCGCATCACTGTTTGACAAATGCCCGCGATTACTCAATATCCGCTGTTTCAGGCCCCACGGATAAGAACCGTTTTTGAGAATTTCCGGATCGTGATTTGCCTCAAGCACAAGCACGTCCGAGTTATCAATTGCCGCCTGTACACTGCTTGTCACAAAACCCAAATCAGTCGCAACCGTGCATTTCCCTTCACTGCCCTGCAGTGTGTAACCGACAGGATCTGCCGCATCATGCGAAATATTAAAAGCACCTATTGCAAGTGAACCCAGCCGCATTGCATCACCAACCTCATTGAAACACTCTGTCGGTATTGTATCTACACAATACATGGATTGAAACGTATCCTTGCGCGTAAAAATCGGCAAATGGTACTGTTTACTAAGTGTTGTAAGTCCACTAATATGATCCCGATGTTCATGCGTGAGAAAAATTCCATCAAGATCCGCAACATTAACATTAATCTCGTCCAGACTTTTTTTGATTCGCCTTGCGCTTATCCCTGCATCAATAAGTACACGCATACCATCCATTTCTACAAAAGTTGAATTTCCTTTACTGCCGCTTGCTAGTACAGAGACCTGCATACTTTTCCCTCTTCCGCTATCTTCATCTTCATCATAAGAATTTTATCTGTAAAATTCCTGTAAATTCACCCTGTTTTTCAATATAATCATACTATTTCTGTCATAAAAACACAAATTAAATAGAATTTGACAAACCAGTCACTTTTTCGCTCTAAAACCTCGCAGTCAAATTTTTATTTTATTCAAAAAAAAGTACCGCATTTTCATACGGCACTTCATTCCAGCACGATCTCAATGCACTTTCCCCATTTTTTTCTGACATTTCGGACAAACACCATAGAAATAGAACTGCTCTCCTGTAATATGATAATCTGTTTTTTCGGCAACGTTTTGCATATACTCAGAAGCATCCACACCAAAAATATCATCAACCCGACTGCATACCATACAACGAACATGCGGATGATGCGTCGTATTCGCATCGTACCGGAAACTTTCTTCCCCAATATTCAAAATCTGAACAAGACCAATTTCGCTTAGAATATCAATCGTCTTATAAACCGTTGCCAGACTCATTGTTGGATAAAACGATTGCAACTCATTAAAAATCATTTCCGCATTTGGATGTGCCTTCGTATTGCTAAGCACATTATAAATGGCAAGACGCTGCGGTGTTACTTTAAAACCTTTTTCCCGGAGCATTGTTGTCACTTGTTTCGTATCCACTTTCTCCACCTCACAAACTTTTTCGTGCAGCTTCCCACAACCCTATTCTGTTGTAATAAGCATTATCTCTTATGATAGACTCTTATCAAACTATCCTTATAAATCTATTTTACCATATTCCTTTCTCTTGTCAATAAACATTCGTATTGCAATATAAATTTATGCTATAATATTCATTATTCCTAATAAAACAGAAAAGTTGGTGTCACCATGCTATTAGAAGAAATAAGCGCGTATATCGCGAAGGAAATGCACATAAAGCCTGCACAGGCCAATGCCGTTATCAAGCTTCTCGATGAAGGCAACACCGTGCCTTTCATTTCGCGCTATCGTAAAGAAGCAACAGATGAACTTGATGAAGAACAGGTTCGTACTGCTGAAGAACGCCTTGCTTACCTCAGAAATCTGGTGAAGCGTCAGGAAGAAATCCTCACCAGAATTAATGAACAGGACAAGCTTACACCCGAGCTTCGTATGGCCATTGAGCATACCGTTAAACTGCAGGAGCTTGAGGATCTTTATCTTCCTTACAAACAGAAAAAACGTACCCGGGCACAGATTGCCCGGGAAAAAGGACTTGCACCACTGGCTGAGATCATTCTTGCACAAGAAAAGAGACAAGGCACACCGGAAGAATTTGCTGCTGCGTTTATCAATGCTGAGAAAGAAGTTGCAGGCACTACAGACGCGCTTGCGGGAGCGCTTGACATTATTGCGGAAACGACAATGGAACGTGTCGAAATTCGTGCCATGCTGCGTAAGCAGCTCTGGCAAACCAGTCAGCTTCGCACAGAACTTGACGAAAAAGCGGAAGACAGTCAAACCTTCCTTATGTATGCAGACTATACCGAGCTGATTCATACGCTGCCATCACATCGTATTCTCGCAATCAACCGCGGTGAAAAGAAAAACTGCCTCAAGGTACATCTCATAACGGATCATGAATTAAATATCGAACGCATCTGCCAAAAAATCATTACAAATGATTCGATTTTCAGTGAACTTTTAACTACTGCCATCGAGGATGGTTACAAACGCCTTCTGTTCCCGGCACTTGAACGTGAGCTTCGCTCTCAGCTTACAGAAAATGCTGAAAACCAAGCCATTCATATTTTTGGTGTAAATCTCCGCCAGCTTCTTCTTCAAGCTCCCATGTCCAATCATACGGTCATGGGTCTTGATCCTGGCTATCGCACAGGTTGTAAAATGGCAATTGTCGATGCGACTGGCAATGTTGTCGACCACGGCGTGCTCTATCTCACTATGAGCGATGATGCGCGTGAAAGCTCCGCCCAAAAAGTGCTCGATCTCATAAAGAAACACCATGTAACACTCATCTCAATCGGCAATGGCACGGCCTCTTATGAAACCGAAGAATTTACAGCGAAACTCATCGCTGAACATAAACTTGACGTACACTATATCATCACGAGTGAAGCCGGTGCATCCGTATACTCCGCCTCAAAACTTGCCAAAGAAGAACTGCCTGAGTATGACGTCACCATACGCGGGGCTGTTTCCATTGCCCGTCGTATTCAGGACCCGCTGGCTGAACTCGTAAAGATCGACCCGCAGGCTATAGGCGTCGGACAATACCAGCATGATGTCAATCAAAAAGAACTTACAGGCGCGCTCGACCAAACTATTGACTCTGCTGTAAATCATGTCGGTGTTGAACTCAATACCGCCTCAATTGCTCTTTTGAAACATATCTCCGGGGTTAATGCAACAATTGCCAAAAACATCGTTGCCCACCGCAATGAAAACGGCACATTCAAAAGCCGCAAAGAGCTTCTCAAAGTCACTCGACTCGGGCAGGCCGCTTTTACACAATGTGCCGGTTTTCTTCGTATCAGCGGTGGCACAACGCCACTAGACAGCACACCTGTTCATCCGGAATCCTACAAAATTGCCGAGGCAATTCTTGCGGAACTCGGCTTTACCCTAAAAGACCTTACAGATAAGAAGCAGCTTGAGTTCCTGCAAGCCAAACTCAAACTTGCCAATGCTGATATACTTGCTAAAAAGCTTGATGCGGGCCTACCGACGGTTCGTGATATTCTTGATGCACTTGCCAAACCAGGGCGTGATCCGCGTGAAGATCTGCCTGCTCCGCTTACACGCAAATCCATCGTCAAGCTCTCCGACATACAGGTCGGTACAATCATGCGCGGTACCGTTCGCAACATTACCGACTTTGGTGTCTTTGTCGATATCGGCATCAAGACAGCCGGTCTCATCCACATCTCTGAGCTTAGCACAAGACGCATAAAACATCCGCTCGATGTCGTATCTGTTGGAGATATTCTAAATGTCATGGTCATCAGCATCGATGAAAAACGCAATCGTATCGGTCTAAGCCTCAAACAAATACCAAAGGAGGCTTAAACCGCCCATGGACCTTCTTAACAAAACCATCAAAAATATCCATCCACTTAATAAAACCGCTGTGATTAAAATCAAAGCATGTCTTGCTGAAAAGATGACAAACGATGCCGGTCTTGGTGCATTGCGTGATATTCTCACAAGCTATGTTGGCATTACGGGCAGCAGTACCCCGGCTGTACCAGAAAAATGTACGATTGTTTGTTGTGCCGACCACGGTGTCTCTGCCATGAAAGTAAGTGCCTATCCACCGGAAACAACCGTACATATGACAGAAAACTATCTTATCTCACGTGGAGCTGTCGCCAATGCGCTTGCCAGCTTCTCCGGCTCCGATCTTCATGTTGTTGACATGGGAATTGCTGCCCCAGTTGATGCGCTTCCAGGGCTTATTAAGCGTAAGATTGCGCCTGGTACGAAGAACTGTGCTGTGGGACCGGCAATGACGCGAGAACAAGCCATAACAGCGATTACAACAGGAATTCAGCTGGCTGACACTTATGTGGATCAGGGTTATCATTGCTTTTTGCCGGGTGAGATGGGTATTGCCAATACAACTTCGAGTGCAGCAATTGTTGCTACACTCTGTGCTCTTTCACCAGAAAAGGCAACGGGACGCGGCACAAACATTTCGGATGAACGGCTTAAAGTCAAGATTAACGTTGTCCGGCAGGCTCTTGCTGTCAACAAGCCAGATCCAAACGACGGGCTTGACGTTCTTGCCAAGGTTGGCGGTTTTGAACTTGGCTGCATTGCCGGCATCATTCTTGGGGCCGCAGCCCGCCAGTCCTTTGTTGTCCTTGACGGGTTTAATACAGGCGCGGCTGCACTTATTGCACATGCTCTATGTCCCATCGTTCATGAATACCTTATGGGCTCACATCTTGCTGCCGAGCCCGCCCACGGCGCTATTCTGAAAAAATTACAACTCAAACCGTATATGGATATGAAGTTTCGCCTTGGCGAAGCTACCGGTTCATCAATTGCCGTCAATCTTCTCGATGCCGCCGTGCTTGCCTATAAAACACTGGCTATCGACAAACTGCCGGAATATCCGATGATCTATACCAGAGAAATGTCTGTAGACGCTGCCGCTTCTCCCCTCGACTGCGAAGCTTGTACACGAGAAATTCTGCCACTTGATCAAAACTCCATGGATGCCTGCCAACTGCGCATCGACAATCTCTGTAAGCCAATCTACAGCCTTGGCTGTCTTGAAAGCATCGCTGTCAAGCTAGCCGGCATCCTGCATAGTGCACGCCCCGCAGCACTTGGACGTGCACTTCTCTGCTTCGCCGGCAGCGAAGGTCTCAGTACTACACAAACACGTCTCACAGCAGCCTTTGCCAAACA
>JBAYAD010000050.1:0-13035 GCA_041669965.1 Selenomonadaceae bacterium | reverse complement strand
TATTTTTTTACTTTCAGTGAGAGGCGCATAATAGAGACAGGAAACATCAAAGGAGGTTTTTCAGATGGAACAACACATCAATAAAAGCTATACTATAATGGGTCTTGCATTTTTCCCCTTTTCTAAAAAAATTTCTTTTCTGCTCGAATCTACTGCCGAAAAATGGATGGAGGAGGCAAGAGCTTCTGTACACGCTTATGAAGCCGCCCTCCAGCAAATCAACGCAGCACAAAGTAAAGTTTCACCAGCTTACATGACTTCACTTTATGGACAGTACCTCAAAGATACCATTGAAAGCCTTTAACTTTATTTGTTATTATGAAAGGTTGGGTTATTATCGAAAATTATATTCTTGGATTGCCACACCATCTTCTGCCCATATTTTGTATATTTTTAGCATCATTTCTCCAATCAATCACTGGTTTTGGCCTTGTGATTGTAGCCGCTCCTCTGCTGCTATTATTTTATGATGTCAAAACCATGGTGCCCATCATGCTTCTTTTGGCTTGCTGCGGGAATTTCATACAAGGACTCATGTATATCAAAAATGCAAACCGTCCCCTGGTCGCCTGGCTATACCTGGGCGTTCTGCTTGGGCAGCCTTTTGGCTTCTGGGTTTTTGATTCTATGGATGGCAGCACCTTGAAATTTTTGATTAATCTGCTCATTCTTCTGTCACTCATCCTGATGCAGGCCTCACACCGAAAAATAGCAGAACGGCCCCGCAATTCTTTTATAACGGGAATATTTTCCGGCTTTACCTCGATTACCACTGGAATGGGGGGCCCACCATTTCTTATTTATCTGGCTTACACCGAAATGACCACAAAAATGTTCCGGGCGACTTGTTTTGTTTTCTTCTTCCTGTGTAATGCCACCTCCCTCACGAGCTATCTGATCGGCGGCTTCAGTCTCGTTCCTGCCCTGGGGGAATTTATTTATCTGCTGCCAGCACTTGTTATCGGCATTATTGTGGGGCACCTCTTGTACCAATATATACCAAAACAATTCATCCATCGTTTGATTTTTCTACTTCTCTATCTGACAGCCATCAGCGCGATTGCCTCTACTCTTTACCACAAAATCATTGCCTGAAAGTTTACTGCAACGAGTTACACACCCCTAGAATTCATTATAAAAATTTACATTTATATAAGTGTGCCACTATGTACACATAAAAAATTGAAAACAGCAAGAAAATAAGGCCTGCGATTTGACTCGCGGGCCCGTTTTCACTCTCAATATTTGACTATGAGATGAGCCAACGCAACCACACATCAACGATCTCTTTGTTCATAGTATAACACTCGGAAATATTATCAATAATTTGCAAAAAATTTAATGGAGTATTTTAAAAATCTAATAACTGAACTTATAGACCCCACTGTATTACTTAATGCTTTACACACCATTAAGCCGCCGACCAGAGCCCAAATTACATCTATCATCTTCCCTTTATTATTTTTTTATAGTCGCCGGTTTATAGTCTATATACTTTTTGCATTTCTTTTCTATAACACCAATATTGTCAAAATATTTTTTCATAGTATCTTGTATTTCAAAGAAGTGATCCTTTGCGCCATTGCCATTTAGCATGGATTTTCTATGACCGTTCTGTTCAATGACAAATTTCCATTTTCCATTCTCATCTTTTTCTAAATCGCCGCCACAATGACAGATTGGACACTCAATCGTAAACCCGGCTTCATTCCAAAGCGGCGCTCCCAATGATAAAATATTAGAATGACAGTTCGGACACCAGCCCAATTTTTCATCGCCAAGAAAAGTCACATTTTCATAATTTTTAATGCCGCTTACTAAGTTCTCGCCTACTTGGGCAGCTCTATTGAGTATATCTTCATCAAGCAAAACCTGCCCCGGTCTTGGCGCACGATTTACCATTACTTGATCCACTACTTTAATATCTTGTGATAGTAAGGTTATATTCACACTCTCCAGAGTCAGCGACATCCAGCTGCGAGTTGACCCGCCATTGCCTATAATAGCACCAACACGATGACGGAAAAATGCCTGATTGCCTACTTGCTTATGAAAGTTTGGTTCATAAGCTAAAAAACGATCCGTAAAGACACGATAACTCCCAGCCGGCATAAAAGAATATGCCGGAACGGTCACCAGAATTCCGTCCGCTGCCAGCCACTCCTTCATAATTAAGTCCATATCGTCTTTATTTTTATACACACATTCCGGCGCTTCGCCCTTTTGCGTAAACTTTATAGTGCAAGATTCACAACCTGAGCAAGGTTTTATCGTGTAATCATGCAGATTAATCATTTTTACCTCTGCACCAAGTTTTTCGGCTCTCATGAGCGCGGCTTTTGTTAAAATTTCACCATTACCATTTTTTCTGCCTGCAATAACTGCTACTATTTTCATTTTTGCCTCCATAAATTTCATATTAAAGTTCTACTGCTGCATCAAAGGAATTATCCCCAATTATTTTTTTCTTCCGCATAGACTTGTGGTAAGATTTTAGCTAAATTGCTAAATTCTTTAATATTATGACTAAACAATGCACGTACTACTTCTTCTGGCACAGCTTTTCCCTCAGGTACTACTTTTACAATTTCCCCATTATTAAAAGCATATCCAACCCAAAATCTTGATTCAAACATTGTTCCCCCATCTACCGCATAAAACTTATGTGTCATAAATGCGGGACAGGCACCCACGCCTATTGCACATACCAGCGAATTACAGTATTTTGTTTTAATTAAACTTATATCATAACCAAAGTCTTTCGGATTTTTAAAACACAATGTCAGCTTATCTGGTCCCATTCCAATATCTTCTAGTATGTCATGGTTAACGCCCCATGTTTTTTGATTGTTCGGTACACTAGGATCTAACACATACTCCGGCTTATCCACCCGAGCATAATAATGATCCTCAGGATCCCATATTTTATATCTTAAATCACTGGACACACTATGCCAGCCAAACCACCAATCAAGCATTTCTACTGTTACATTTTTCATAAATGTCTTATTAGCTACAAATCCAGTTCCAAATGTTGTAACGCAGAATCCAATTTCTAATTCTGTAGCCTGTTCCACCAGAAATTTATTTTTCTCTTCAATGGAAAGCGCTTTCGTACAATCCGCTGCTTTTCCTCTGGCTATTTTCTGTTTTTCAGCTGGAATTTTAGCTAGTTCCTGATAATAGTATTTAACATAAGGAAGCTTCTTTTCTATATCCGTTAATTCAACCATTTTTTCCCTCCGTTTTGTTTCTGCACCTACATAATATTCATTGCTGCAAGATAAGCTGTTTTTAATGCAGCATCTACTTTACCCGGATGAATACAATCACCAATTTCGAATACTGGAATGTTACCCGCAGCAGACTTTAACTCATCTGTTTTATTTGATTTCATACCCAGTGCATAGAATATACGATCCGCCTTGAGTGTTTTCTCATTTCCTAATTCATCTGCACACCGTACGCTATTTGATGTAATTTCCATACAATGATGGCCCGTTAAGGTTAAAATTTCGCATTTGTCCATTTCATGCATTAATGCTTCACGATACATTCCAAAAGAGTCTTTTGCAACTTTTTCCAACATTTCAATTATAGTTACTTTATGCCCGCTTTTCGCTAAATGAAGTCCCGCTTCACATCCAACAAGTCCACCTCCAATCATAATAATTCGTTTCTCTTTTATTTCTTTTTGATCAAATATCTCCAGTGCCTGTGCCGCAGTATCCAATCCTTTTATGGGTGGCATGGATGGTGTGGCTCCAATGGCTAAAATTAATACTTCCGGACGCTGTTGCTTAATCAATGCTCCATTAGCTTTTTTCCCATAAATTACTTCAATGTTTCTTTTTTGTACTTCTGCTGTTAAAAGGTTTTTAAATGCTCTTAAATCCTTTTTATCCACATCAATATCTGTAAAATTTAATACCCCGCCTAACACAGTATGTTCGTCTACTAATGTTACTTTATGCCCGCGATTACAAGCAGTAATTGCGGCCTGCATTCCAGCTGGACCGCCCCCAATAATCAAAACTCTTCGGCTTTTTTCCGGTTTCCCAAATTCACCAAACATTACCTCTGTATCCGTTTCAGGATTAATTGCACAAACGCCTACTTTCTTAGCCAGCGTCACTCCATCATAAGGAATATCTGTATAGCCTTCTTCTGGTGAACCCGGAAAACAGTTGAAACAGCGAACACAGCGTCTGATTTCATTTTCTCTGCCCGATGCTGCTTTATTAGCAAATTCAGGATCTGCAATCATCTGACGCCCTAAAATTACATAATCTGCTTTCCCTTCAGCGATGATTTTTTCTGCCATTTCCGGTGAATTAATTCCGCCGACCACACCTACCGGCAGGTTTGTATATTGCTTTATAATTGCCGAATCAGCTGCATTACAGCCGTGTTCAACAAACATGGAACTAAATTGATGTGTTACAACTGGATCTGTATACAATCCCGTTGAAATGTGTACGGAGTCCGCAATGCCTTCTATCATATTACAAAATTTTCCTGTTTCTTCTACCGTACCTCCTCCAGGAACACCTTCCGCAGCACTTAGTCTGACATCAATAATAAAATCTTTTCCTGTTGTTTCTCGTATTTTTTTCAAGATGGCAAGCGGAAATTTCGCTCTATTCTCTAAGGTACCTCCATACGTATCTGTTCTAGTGTTTAATCTTGGTGATAAAAATTGTGTAAATAGAAATCCATGCCCGCCATGAATTAAAATTCCATCAAATCCTGCTTTTTGCATAAATTGGGCGGCTATAGCAAATTCATTGGCTACTCTATCCATATCGGCTTGTGTCATTGCTTCAACTCTAATTCCGCTTCTAGTTGTGAACGCAACTGGACCAATAGGATTTTTTTGGCCTTTAAATGGAATTTTTTCAGATCCTGCATGAGCTAATTCACAGATTGCTACAGCACCATATTTGTGAATACGATTAGCATATTCTGTAAAAGCATCAAAGCTTTTTCCTTCACAAACTGTAAAATCAACCTTGGGAAAGGGAAGTCTGTCCGCATCCGTAAAATTAATATCGGTCTCACCAACGATAACAGCTGCTGCCCCGCCCATTGCACGTGACTCAACTTTTCTGTAAGATTTTTCAGCTACTTGCGGATCAAGTGCAGATAAGCTAAATGTCATTGGTGCACTAACAATACGATTTTTATACGTTACTTTATTTACCTGAAATGGTTTAAATAAATTTTGAAATTTACTGCTTGGCATAGTACTCGCACTCCTTTTATTATTGATTATACTTATTATATTTCTATATTTTCTTTAAGTTTAATAGTAAATTAAGCCTTAGTAATAACTATTTCTTATTTATCAACCTTGCATGTCAAACTCAAATTCTATATAATAAGTTAAAAATATAACTGTGAAGGAGGATACCTACAACATGCATATTCGACAGTTAGAATATTTTATTGCAGTAGCAGAAACACTTAATTTCACGAAAGCATCACAACGTTTTTTCATTTCGCAAACAGCCGTAACGCAACAAATTAAAGCATTGGAAAAAGAAATGAATGTGATGCTTTTCCTTAGAAATAAACGACATGTAGAATTAACTCCCGCCGGGAAAGTTTTTTTAACGGATGCCAAGGAAATCGTGCGGCACCTTACTATTGCTATAGCAAAATCCACTTCTGTTTCTACTGGATTCATTGGTACACTTAAAATTGGAATTGTCAAAGATTATATGGATGTAGATCTTGTTGACTATATAAAACTATTTTACAAAGAATATCCTAATATCTCATTTACATTTGTTCGAAACAATGTTGGCTATTTATATGATAGTCTTTTAAACGGCAACTTGGATATTGTCTTCAATGTTAAATTCAATCTAGAGAAATATGTACAAATTCAATACAGAACATTTAAAAAAGCTCCTTTACTTGCAGTTCTGCCACCGTCGCACCCTCTTGCACATAAAATCAGTCTGACCAGAAGTGACTTAAAAGAAGAAGCATTCATATTGATCGGTACGGAAGAAAATAATTTTGGAGAAAAAGATAGTATCTTAAAGGGCTTCCTTGAATCTGGTTATCTTCCCAACAACAGACAGTATATAGAAGATGTTGAAACTATTTTAATTATGGTAGCATCTAATATGGGAATTGCCTTAGTACCGTCATATGCCCTTCCCCTGCAAAATTTTGCGGGAAGAATTATCTCAGTTCCTATATTGGGAGATGAAGAAAGAGTGGAAATTGTTTCTGCCTGGGACAAAAGCAACAACAATCCCTCACTCACCAAATTCCTGGCAAACTTATAAAATCTAAAAACACACCGTAAGCGTACAACCAAACAGTGTATATAAAAATAGCAGCCATCGATCTATACTCAGAATATGAATATCGATCGAACGACTGCTATACTTATTTACAACTTTGCAAAAAACGACGATATAATTTTTTAAAAACATACCAATCTATCATTCCTGCAATACAATGAGCAATTTCATATAGTTGACAACTTCGCAGCACATACTATAATTAAATGCGTACTGCACACAAATATAGTAATCAAAGGAGCTTCTATGAAAAACCAACCTCTATGGACGCAGGAATTTTTAGGAATGAGTTTTAGTAATTTTTTTCAATATATGGCACATTATTCATTAATTGCCACTTTACCTGTTTTTATTATGGAAAATTTACAAGGTGATGAATGGCAGGCTGGACTAGCTATGACTTTTTTTCAGATTGGTGCCGTTATTTGCCGTCCTTTTGCCGGAAAATGGATTGATTCCTACAATAAAAGGAAAATGGCTTTCTTTTCTTTGGGGATGTTTCTTATTATTAGCATTTTATATTTATTGGCCAATAATCTGCCTTTTTTGTTAGGTATTCGTCTGCTGCATGGTGCTGTTTTTGCTATTGGAACCACCACTGCTGCCACTTTAGCTGTCTTAGTATTACCGACACAACGAAAAGGAGAAGGCATTGGTTATTTTGCTGTCTTTTCAAATTTAGCCATGGTTGTCGGACCTTTTTGCGGTCTGCTTATAATTTCTCAATATAATTTTTTTGCTTTATACTGTGGAATCGTCTTTTTAGCCATTTTAGCTTTTTGGTGCGGTAATCGAAAAAAATTATCCGATGCTATCATACAGCCACTTCCTAAAAAAAATTCGACTTTTAAAATCACAAATTTCATTGAACCAAAAGCTCTTTCTATGGCTCTGATTGGTGGGTTCGTATTCTTCGCCTATGCAGGAGTATTGGTCTTTATTCCGTTATATACAAAAATGCTTCATCTATCAGCTTATACAAGTATTTTCTTTGCTGTTTTTGCTTCGGTCATCGTCCTAACACGCCCTATTATTGGTAAAATATTTGATCGTATCGGGGCAAATGCCGTAATCTATCCCTGCTTTTTTTTCTTTTTTGCCGGATTGCTCTACTTAAGCCGTATTGAAGATTTAAAGACCTTATTAATCGCTGGTGCTATTATTGGAATTGGCTTTGGCGGACTCAGTCCTGCTTTCCAAACGTTAGCGATACAAAACTCCCCCAGAGCACGAGCAGGTGTAGCAACCGCCACCTATTTTTTTGCTCTTGATGTCAGTGTTGGATTAGGATCTTTTTTTCTTAGTCTGACAGCTGTACAAATCGGCTATCGCTGCATGTATATAGCGACCGCCGTTCTTCTCATTTTCACCATGATACTGTATTATCTGTTATCACGCAAAAAAAACATCAAAAGCCCTGTGCATTCTTATCAGCATTCCAGTCAATCATAGTCATGCCCTCGCTTGCTCAAATTTTCAAAGGGCATAATCCTAACATAAACTCTTCTTCAAAAAGATGGACGAAAGGTCTAAAGCAGGTCTAAAAAAGCGCCTTGAAACAAACCAATACGGTACTGGAAGTTACCAGACAGGCATTTGCGTTGCGCCCATACTTTCCTATTAAATATGAACTGTACATTAAAATATGCATTGGTTAATTTTATTATTGTAAACCTTGTTAAAAATATAAGTTAACAATTGACACGACAATTTCTTTGCTTTATAATTCAGGTATATTTGCTTTATAAAAAATATCTGTTTTCATGTATATGCTTAACAGTGTCATAAAACAAATGATACTGATTTTTTTATGTGTAATTATATTGAAGGAAAGACATATATGCAATAGCACAGGAGTTGACGTGATGATTTGTTTTTATATTCATGGATGGGCTATGAACCAAAAAATATGGCCACAGGCACTACGTACGAAAGAAAGTTATTTTTATAATTGTTCTCAATATCCCGATGAACATCATCTTGCTGATGTTTTTAATAAAGTATGGAAGATACATAAGAAAAAAATCACAGTTGTTGGCTGGTCTTTAGGCGGAATGCTGGCAATGCAGTTAGCAGAACTGTATCCAGATAAGATTGAGCGCCTGCTACTGATTGCATCAACGCCTCGATTTACAGCTTGCAAGGATTATAGCGGCGGGATTTCACCAGGCATCGTAAAGAATTTACTGCGGAAAGTTTCTCGTAATAAAAATAAAGCGCAGAAAGATTTTTATGAATTGATGTTTTCCGAAAATGAAAAAGATACCAAAAAAAAATTTATGCTGACGCTGGATTTGACGTTTTTCAATATTGAAGAAAGTATATTAAAAAAAGGATTAGAGTATCTTTTAATGAAGGACCTGCGGCGCAATCTAGCACAAATAGCAGTTCCAACAGAAATCATTCACGGCAGTAAAGATTCTATTTGTTTGCCTGAAGCGGCAATATATATGAAAGAACATATTCCTTTTGCAAAGCTGATATATATTGAAAATGCCGGTCATATTCCTTTTATTACAAGAGAGAAGTATATGGTACATCTAATACATCAACAGCAGGAGGTGCAGGATGATTGATAAGCAGCAAATAGAATGTCATTTTGGCAGAATGGCTAAGCAATATGATGAATACGCCATCGTACAAAAAAGAACTGGAGAATATCTACAAGAATTAGTCGCTGAAGCGGGTCCTTTTGAAACGATATTAGAGATTGGCTGCGGAACAGGATTTTTCACGAAAAAACTGATACAACTTTATCCGTCCGCTCAAATAACAGCGAGTGATATTTCTTTAAAAATGCTGCAGGCAGCAAAAGAAAATTTAGTTGGGTTTTCAAACATCCAGTATATTCTTGCAGATGGCGAAAATCCAGATATGACAGGGACGTTTGATTTAATCGTATCGAATGCAGCATTTCAATGGTTCAATGATTATAATAGTGCCTTCAAACAATTAATGGACAGATTAAAACCTGGTGGACGCTTGATGTATGCTACATTTGGCCAGCATACCTTTCATGAATTGAGGCAGTCATTTTCTTCGGCAGAAGAATTTTTGAAGCTTGAAAAATCAGGCCAGCATGGACCAGACTTTATTTCTCTTGCGCAATTAGCGATAATTTCCAAAAAATTAAATATGCAAGCTGAGTTTCAAGAGGAAAATATGATTGAACATTTCCCTTCAGTTAAAGAGTTTTTATTGTCAGTTAAAAAAGCAGGAGCAAACAATGCGGTTAACAAAAGAAAACCTTTTGTCAATCGTTCGCTGATGTTAAGAATGATGAAAGAATATGAGCAGCAGTTTTATCGGTTTGGATGTGTGCCAGCAACGTATCATGTGATTTATGGAAAACATAAAAAAATTGTTTTGTAACTTAAAAAACCGTTTAAAAAGAAAGCTGCCGCACGTTATAAAAACGTGTGGCAGTTTTTTTTGCAAAAAAAGAACTCTCAGGCTTTTAATTGTCTGAGAGTATGTGAACCTTATTTGGTTTTCATTAATTTAAATCTCTATGTATCTCACTGCAATAAGCTTAAAACACGAGACGGAAGCTGGTTGGCCTGCGCCAGCATAGACTGAGCTAGCTGTGTGAGCGTATTTTCCTTTGTATAAGAAAGCATCGCCATTGCCATATTTGTATCACGAATTGCAGACTCACTAGCTGTCTGATTCGTAATTGAAGTATCCAGGTTCTCACCCGTATATTTCAATCGACTGCTTTGTGCGCCGAGCGTCGTATTGGAACTAAGCAAATATTTAACGGCCTGATCGACTTGCCCAAGAAACTTTGTCGCATTTCCCCGCGTACTCACACAAGTCTTCTCATCAACGCCTCCATTTATCGATGGATAACCCCATGCTTCCTCCTGCCATTTTTCACGTTTTTGCGCATCGGTCAGCGTATCATAACCGTTGGGCCATTCTGAAGGATAGTCACTATCCTGAGGCGTTATATCCCAGTTTGACTTGTCTGAAGGAAACATAATCGATAACGTGGTATTGGGTATGGACATATTCGTATACTGACTGCTTTCATCCCCCAGCTGCAAATCCAGTGTCTGCGCTGGTTTGAAATAATCTGTTTTTTCCATAGCTCCCATAATCCCATTGTTAAACACAAATTCCGGTCCATTTTTGGATATTGTCATCTTACCTGTTGCAGCATAATAATTAAACTTTATATCATGTCGCGCCGCAATCTGCGTTGATGTATCCGTTGCCGATGGCAGCGTTCCTCCCCCGGCATGCGCTGTTGCAGTGACGCCATTGAATATTGCCTCCATCAAAGAATTGCTGTCCGTTACACTCTTTACCCCAATCACATAGCAAAGTGGTGGTGGATCTATTTTTCCCGAAGAATTTTCATAGCTCTGCGGCACATCTGTAGATGCATCAAACTGAATTGTCACGAACTGATCGCAGCCATTACAGGCTGTAGAAAATCCTATTCCGTCCAAATCTTTTGATCCATTGACCGATAATGGAAACACCCCGGAAAAATCAATTTCCATACTCGATTCCGACGACAAGGAATCAAAATATGACAAAAGCCCGCTGCCGGGTGCATTTTTGACTGGATACGAGGTTGGTGCCACAACAGCAGGCGGCGTATTGCTATCAAAAGCAGGTGTTGCTGAAAGCGCAACCGCGCCCCCCACTGCCGGACTCGTTGTTGGCGCATATACCGCAGTTGATACATGGGTTGCCGTAGGAACAGCGTAAAGTCCATTTGAGATGCCCTGAATAGCAATCAAAGTTTTCCCAGCTGTAGAGTTCACATAAAAGGCATGATCATTTGTATCCTGTTCTACCCTTCCATAAGTTCCTCTGGCATCATCCCAGATAACCGTATTGACACTTGGCATCGCAGTAAGTGCCGTTCCTTTTACAACCGCCGAAAAATCATAGGTATTTGATGGCGTAGTCGTAATCGCCGTATAGCTTCCAAAAGGAACTCCAGTCCCTGACGTCTTTCCATCTGCAGACACTGTGGCTATTGTATCTGAAGGAAATTTCAGCACTTGTTCATGATTAGGATTATCCCTATATGGCACCAGAGCATTGAAGTTCTTGTCTTCACGGCTAAACTTTGCCTTGTTTAAAAGCGGCTTACCATTAAAAGTCGTTGACTGCGCAATGTCCTCGGATTGATCAAGCATCTGCCCGACTTCCGTCTGCAAGATTTTTCGATCCTGATTGGTGCAAGTATCATTGGCTGCCTTCATCGCCAGCTCACGCACTTTCTTCATGATATTGACCTGTTGATCCACTGCGGCAGAAGCACTGTCAATCATGCTTATCCCATTTTTAGCATTATCACTGCATTGTGTAAACGTACGAATTTCGATCTTCATCTTTTCTGAAATTGCATATTCTGATGCTCCGTCACCTGCGCTATTGATCCGCTCACCAGAAGAAAGCTGCTTGGCAAAGCCAGCAGCCTTTTTTGTATTCTGATCCAATTGATGCATGGTCTGCATTGCCGATAAATTGTTTACAATAATCATTTATAAAACATCCTTAGTTTTTAGTATGATATATCATCCCAATATCATCTTATAGGAAAAAAATTTCATCTTTATCTTTATTTTAAACCAATGATTTTTGTATGTCAACCCAGCTCCCAGTAAGCGTCTCATAAGGTAGTAGATAGCAAAAGCAACACTCTATCCGAAATGAAATAAATTAGCATTTTCTCTGTTAAACAATGTAAAAGCATTTGTTTTTACATCGGCTGATTAAGTTCTGCCGCCTTAGCATTTCTTGCCTGTTCAACTTCTTTTATATATTCTTTCAAGTTGGACAGCTCAATAATTTGCCATGTACCATCCTTTAATTGACGCATTTTTATATCCAGCGTAAAATCTTTCCCTAGATCGTTATCTGTCAAAATAATGCCTACAGTCGCAATACCCTTATCTGCTTTTTTAGTGTAAGCAATCCCCTTAAATTTTGTATCTTTTAAATCTGTACTTTTTTTCAGACCTTCAACACTAGCATTCTTATTTTTTTTGTTTTTTGTAGTATCCCCCTGCACATCAGAACCTGCTGATCCCGTCTCAATAAATTTCTTTATATCATCTTTAAGCGCCAATATAATTGTCGGTTTAAGCATTTTAGCAAACCCACTAGCCATTTTCTTAGTATTTTCATCAATTTCGTTGTTCGACATACTCGCTTCAAAAAGAGCATCAAACCCGGATGATAATACACTGTCAGTATCAACATGGGCATTGAAGGTTTCCCAATCATGTTTTTCCATTGATTCACGAATCAACTCAAATGAATACGTCGGTGTTTTCTTGTAATAAAGAAAATACCCTGCCAAACCACCAATAATAAGAACAAGCACAATTCCTACTGCAATAAGCCCTTTTGATCTTTTATGTTGTGTTGCTTCCACGCTACCACTCTTTTCTTTTATAATTTGACGCCTGAAATAGTTCGTTTTGTCGTCTCTCCTTAAATACTATATGATTTAGCACACAAAAACAAGCGGCTGAAACCAATACTATATTGATTCAGCCGCCTGTTAAAAATTCTGCCGCATAATTACAAGACTTCCTCAGTAATTTCAGCTTTAATTTGACAAAGCAACAGCAAAAGCCATCAAGGCATTATTATCGGTTTTTATATGGACAAGGCTTGATCGACAAACCATTTTCATTCTTTGGGGAATTGCTTTTGTTTTGCTTTTTGTGCAAATTGAGCATAC
>JBAYAD010000049.1:0-13271 GCA_041669965.1 Selenomonadaceae bacterium | reverse complement strand
TGGGTGTAGCATTGTCTATGTCGGGGGGGATACAGCCGGTAATGGACTCTTTGCCGGATTATTATTTCTCTTTTGACGGACATATTGGTTTTACTACAATTGTAGCCTGGGTCATTGCTACCTCCGGCTCGATTTTTTCGACACAGTTTGTTATGCAGGCAATTTCTTCGACGAAGAACGCGCATGAAGCAAAAAAATCGTGTTTCTATGCTGTTGCTTTATGTATACCATTGGGGCTGATTCTTGCAAGTATTGGCGTTGTGGCAAGATATCTTTATCCAACAATGAAAGGGCTTTATGCATTGCCGGTTTTTGTCCAGCACATGAGTCCGATACTTGCCGGTGTTGTAACAACTTCTATTGTCGCAGCGGTTTTTGTCAGTGTAAGTACGGTAGCATTGGGAATTGCCTCACTGGTTGTTGAAGATTTTTATGTGCCGAAATACAACCCGGATCAGGCAACGAAGCTTAAGATGACACGAATTATTTCCATCGTTATTGGTTTTGTGCCTTTGCTTTTTGTTTTTGGAGTTCCGGAAATATTGAAGCTGTCTTTTTTCACAAGAGCCTTGCGTTTGACAATTGCCGTAGTTGCAGTACTTGGCTTTTACTTACCGTTTTTCAATAGTACAAGGGGTGCCAATATTGGTCTTGTAACAGCAGCACTTGGTACAGTGGTCTGGTATTTACTTGATAATCCGTTTGGTATCGATAACATTTATATTGCCTTGCTTGTTCCGGCGGTAGTAATGCTCGTGGAACGTATTGTATTTCATTCCAAAAAACAGACAAAAGATAAACCGGAAAATAAGCTGCAAAGCAATCCTTAAACTAGTTGTATAAAATTCAAAATAATGGTTCTTTTGCCAAAACATCGTCATATTCGATGGTTTAAATTGTAGTAGCAAAGAAAAATCACAGACCATAAAAATTGTTATAAAAATTGTGATGAATATATTAGTATAAAAGGGGGCACGGGTATGGAACAGAAATACGATGGTAAGCTGTGTTTTGATACAGAAAACAAATGGGTAGAGGCATACCTTCCGTCAGAATATCCGCAAAATCATGCATCAAATCTTTTGGAACTATCAACAGGAGATTTGCTTTGTACATGGTTTTCGGGAACACAGGAAGGCATCAGTGATATTTCGATTTATTTATCACGATTAAACCGGAAGTCTGATTTGTGGACAAAACCAATCAAAATGTCAGCAGATCCAGACCGTTCAGAGCAGAATCCAGTGCTTTTTGAAGATGAAAATGAAAAATTGTGGCTATTGTATACAGCACAAAAATTTGGTAATCAGGATACAGCTATCGTTCGCTACCGAACCTCGCTGGATCATGGCTATACATGGTCAAAAATAGAAGCACTGTTTGATGAACCGGGGACGTTTATTCGTCAGCCGATTACCGTCTTGAAAAATGGCGATTGGCTTTTGCCAATTTTTCGCTGCGCAACAAAATCCGGAGAAAAATGGATCGGCGATCATGATACCTCTGCGGTGAAAATATCGGGAGATAAAGGAATAACATGGAGTGAGTACACGATTCCCGATAGTGTCGGATGTGTCCATATGTGTGTAAATGCTGTTGCCGATGGATCGTTGGTAGCACTTTACCGCAGTCGTTGGGCTGATCATATTTATCGCAGCACATCCATGGATGGAAGAACTTGGACTGTGCCTGAAAAAATTGCTTTGCCGAACAACAATTCATCCATACAGTCAATTGTTTTGCAGGATGGTGCAATAGCACTTGTATTTAATAATATCAGCAGTGCAGAAAGCACGGATCGACGGGCATCTTTATATGATGAAATAGAAGACGAAACAGTTTTTGATAAAGAGCGCAATTTGCCGCAGGATGTGCCAATGGACAAACTTGGGCGTAAAGCAGTCTGGGGGACACCGCGGGCACCAATGACAATAGCATTATCAGAAGATAATGGAAAAACCTGGCCGTACATTCGGAACATCCAGTTGGGTGATGGCAAATGTATGAGTAATAATTCGCGTGAAAAAAAGAACAGGGAGTTTTCATATCCTTCAATAAAACAAACAAAAAATGGAAAACTGCATGTGACATTTACGTATTTTCGCCAGACCATAAAATATGTACAGCTTGATGAATCATGGATTAAAAACAAATAACAAAAGATAAATGATACGATTACATTGGAGGACTTAATTGTGGGAAAGATATATTCGTTATTAAATATTGGAAAAATTGTTGCTGGTGTTGGGGCAGTGGAACAGATTGGTGATATTGTAAAGGATTTTGAAGCAAAAAAAGTTGTGATTATTACGGACCAAGGACTTTTTGAACATGGCATGATTGATAAACCAAAGAAGTTATTGGAGGCGGCAGGGATTTTCGTGAAGGTTATCAGTGAGACGCCGCCAGAACCATCGGTAGAGCAGGTTAATGCGATTTTGGCAGAGACAAAACAATATGAATGTGAACTGCTTATCGGAATTGGCGGCGGCAGCTCAATGGATACGACGAAGCTGGTTTCGCTTTTGCTGACCAATAAGGTTACACTGCAGGAACTTGTAAAAGGAAAGAAAAAAATTACACGACGTGGCGTACCAACCCTTATGATACCAACAACTGCTGGAACAGGATCGGAAGCAACGCCAAATGCGATTGTGCTTGTGCCGGAAGAAGAGCTCAAGGTAGGAATTGTAAGTGAAAAAATGGTTTGTGATTGTGTGATTCTTGATCCGGAAATGACGGTTAGCCTGCCAAAACATATTACAGCGAATACGGGCATGGATGCGCTTTGTCATGCAATTGAATGTTATATCTCGAAGAAGGCCAATCCGTTTAGTGATACATTTGCGCTTAAAGCAGTGACACTTATTTCGCGAAGTATCCGTACAGCGTACAACGATGGGAAAAATTTGCAGGCAAGGGAAGACATGCTGCTTGGTGCATGCTTTGGCGGTATTTCGATAGCGACATCGAGTACAACGGCAGTTCATGCTCTTTCCTATCCGCTCGGTGGTAAATATCATATTCCACATGGTCTTTCAAATGCAATTCTTTTACCCGATGTCATGAAGTTTAATCTTGATGCTTGTGAAGAAAAATTCAAAGATATTGCGATTGCAATGGAGCTTGATATTACAGGCTGCACAACACGGCAGGCGGCAGAAAAAATGATTGCAAATCTTTATTCTATGATTGAAGATATGAATGTAAAATGTGATCTTAAAGAAAAAGGAATCAATGAAGCTGTGCTGGATGATCTGATCGATGCAGCAATGAAGGTAACACGGCTTCTGGATAATAATCCAAAGGCTGTTACAAAAGCAGATATGCGAATGATTTATCGTAAACTTTTGTAAATGAAAGTGAACTCCCCTGCACATAACGTGTGGGGGATGTTTTTATTGTCCATATAATTTGTTTATTTTATGATAAGGAAAAAATAAAAATTTCGACGATAAAAACAAATTGATAAGAAAAATAAGCAGGAAAAATCTTGTAATTAGAAGAAAAAATACAAATAAATTAGTTTTATCAGAATTTATTGATAAGTACAATTTATTACAAACAGGCTTTTTTTTATAATCATGGATATATTAGTAATATTTATTAAGCATGTCACCTATTATAATTATAGATTTTTCAGGACGATAGGTATATAATGTAAGAAAACACAATGCCCCCCTACGGGATTTGCACTGTGTGGCAAGACAAATTCACAGTAAGGGACTATATTATACGATAAATAAGGAGGTAAAAAAGTGGACAAATTGGAGACTATGTGGGACGTATATCTCAAGAAAGGCATGAGTCGTCGTAGCTTCGTCAAATCGTGTGTTGCATTGACATCTTTGATGGGACTTAGTACGGACATGCTGTCATCTGTTGTTGCGGCAGCAGAAAAGCAGCCACTGCCGGTTGTAATCTGGCTGCATGGCCATGAATGCACGGGCTGTGATGAATCTTTCATTCGTTCGAGCACACCGTTGGCATCTGATGTCATACTCAATAATATCGCGCTTGAATATGATGATTTACTTAGCGCTGCTTGTGGGGAACCGTTTGAAGCGCATCTCGACGAAACCATGAAAAAGTATGCCGGAAAATATATTCTGGCAGTAGAGGGTGCTGTAGCAACAAAAGACAATGGTATTTATTGTATGACGGGTGGCAAACCTTTCGTTCAGACATTGCAAAGAGTTGCTAAGAATGCTGCAGCTGTCATTGCCTATGGTACATGTGCAACAGATGGTGGTATTCAGGCAGCAAAGCCAAATCCTACGGGATCGGCTGCTGTATCACATTATACGGGTAAGGTACCGGTTGTTAATGTTCCGGGCTGCCCGCCAATTCCGGAAGTTATGACAGGTGTTATTATGCATTTGGCGTTATTTGGTAAGCTTCCACCGCTTGATAGTCAGGGACGGCCAAAGCAATTTTATGGCAATCGTATTCATGATACGTGCTATCGTCGTCCATTCTTCGATGCAGGAATGTTTGCAGAAAATTATGATGATGCAGGATCAAAGGCTGGCTGGTGTCTTTATAAGCTTGGCTGTCGTGGACCTGAAACGTATAATTCCTGCGGCAATATGCGCTGGTGGAATGGTCTTTCCTACCCAATACAATCCGGTGCACCTTGCATTGGCTGTTCCAGTGCAAATTTCTGGGATAATGCACCATTTAGTACACGCTTGCCGAACTATGGCCCGCTTGGTGATGTTGATAAAATTGGTGCGGGTCTTGCAGGTCTTACAGCAGCAGGTGTTGTAGCACATGGTGCAATGTCTGTTGTACAGAAGAAAAAACGTCAGGCAGCAGAAAAAGCTGAGGCTGACGAGAAGCAGGTGAAGAAATGAAACACGTTGTAGTAGATCCGGTTACAAGAATCGAAGGCCATTTACGTGTGGAAATAAAAGTAGACGAAGCAACCGGCAAAGTACAGGATGCTTTATCAAGCGGTACCGCCTGGCGTGGACTGGAACTCGTTATGAAAGAAAGAGATCCGCGTGATGCCTGGGCATATATTCAGAGAATCTGCGGTGTTTGTACGACAGCACATGCACTTGGTGCATTAAGAGCTGTTGAAGATGCACTGGGTATTAAAATTCCAAAGAATGCCAACTACATTCGTAATATTATGGCTTCGGCACAGACGGTGCAGGATCATTTGATTCATTTTTATCATTTACATGCACTTGACTGGGTTAGCCCGGTTGATGCACTTGCCGCAGATCCAATTGCGACAGCTAATCTGCAAAACACAATACTAGCAACTTATAAACTTCCGTTTAAAGGACCTGCAGGCGGCACGGATACAGAAGCGTATCCAAAAGATTTTCCTAAAGCGACACCAACCTATTTTAAGGCAATACAGGCAAAGGTGAAAGGGATTGTAGAGAGTGGTCAGCTCGGCATCTTTGCTGCGCAGTGGTGGGATCATCCGGATTATAAACTGTTAGCGCCGGAAGTACATCTTCTTGCAGTAGCACATTATCTTGAAATGCTTGACAAGCAGCGTGAAATTGTTACACCGCATGTTGTTTTTGGCGGAAAAAATCCGCATCCGCACTATGTTGTTGGCGGTATGCCTTGTTCCATATCAATGGAAGACGGGAATGCGCCAATCAACACAGAACGTCTTGCTGTGGTTGATCGTGCAATCCACACAACACAGACGCTGGTTAATGAATTCTATTTACCGGATGTTTTGGCAATTGGTACAGCCTATGTCAAGAGCGGCTATGTTGATGGCGGCGGCCTGGCAAAAGAACGTGTACTTGGTTTTGGCTCATACCCGGATGAACCTTTTTCCGGTACAACAAATGGTGACTTTCAGAAGAATCTTCTTGTGCGCTGTAATGGTGTTGTTGAAGACTTCAGTAAAGGTGTTGCTAATGCGAAGTTCACGGAATTTAAACCGGAGGACATCTCTGATCCAGACGTAATTAACGAAGGCGTTGAACACTCCTGGTATGATTATCCGGAAAAACCAGGTGCATCACTTCATCCATGGGATGGCGTGACTGAAGCAAAATATACAGGACCAAAAGAAGGTACACCAACCGACTGGAAGGCTCTGGACGAAAATGGCAAATATTCCTGGCTCAAAACGCCGAAATGGCGTGGCAAAGTCGCTGAAGTTGGTCCGCTTGCCCGTTACATTATCGTTTATACAAAGTTCAAAAAGGGTGTTCTCGGTGAACTGACATGGGCCGAAAAAATGATGATTGACCAGATTGATGCCGTATCGAAAGTTCTCAATCTGCAGCCGGAAGTATGGCTGCCTACAATGGTAGGCCGTACAGCTGCACGTGCACTTGATGCACAGGTAAGTGCAGAAATGAGTAAGTATTTCTTTGACAAGCTCATCAATAATATTAAATCAGGTGACACAAAAGTTGCCAATACAGAAAAATGGGACCCATCGACCTGGCCGAAAGAATCCAAAGGTGTTGGTCTCTATGAAGCACCACGCGGAGCACTCAGCCACTGGGTTGTTATTAAAGACGGAAAAATCGCAAACTATCAGGCGGTTGTACCAACGACATGGAATGCTTGTCCGCGTGACGACAAGGCCGGTCATGGTGCATATGAACTTGCTATGATGGACACGAAGGTCAAGGTGCCGGATAAGCCGCTTGAAATTCTCAAGGTCATCCGTTCGTTTGACCCATGCATGGCTTGCTCAACACATCTTTTCAATGCCAAAGGCGAAAAAATCAAGGTCGTAACAACAGATCCTTATTTGGGAACACGTGTCGACGACTAAAAATATGACGAAAGGAAAAGCTACGGGAAGACGAGTAGCAGGTATAGGTGGAATGAAAGAAGTACCACGTAGAATATACTATCTGTTCAGTCCGTTTTTGCGGATTTTTCACTGGGTCATGGTTGTCGCCATTGTGGTTTTGTTTGTAACAGGGCTTTTGATTACAAAACCGATGGGAGGTCTGAGCAGTGAGCCGACCTTTACAATGTTATCGATGGCAATGATTCGTAACATTCATTTTCTTGCGGCCTTTGCCTTTACAGCGGCGTTTATCCTGCGTGTATACGGTTTTATCGTGAACAAAGGCGATCGTTTGTTTCCGCGTGTATGGGAAGGCCAGTTTTGGAGAGCAACCATGGATGTTTCATTACATTATGCGCTTATTCAGCCTTCACATAAGCCATATTTGCGCAATCCTTTGGCGCGGATGTCTTATGTCGGATTGTATGTCATGGTGTTTATAGAAATGATTACAGGATATGCTATGTACTTTATGACAGCTCCAAGTGCTGTTGGCGGTACGCTGTTTGGCTGGGCCAATGTAGTTCTTGGCGGTGAGTTTATAACGCATCTTGTTCATCATTATGTAGCATGGTTTATCATTCTCTTTGCTATCGGACATATCTACATGGTTATTCGTGCGGATATTATGGAAGGCGAAGCATCCAGCATGTTCTCCGGGATCAAGATTCTGGAACATGAACCACTTGATGTTGGTGAAATCGAAGATAAGAAAAACAGTTAAACAGGGGGAAGCTATATGTGTAAAGAATGTGGCTGCGGTTCAACCGGCGGCAATACACGTCTGCAGTTTCTCGTTAAAGGCTATACAGACGAGAACGCAAAAGAAGTAGAAGAAACGCTTATGGGACTCGCCGGGGTGCTTTATGTGCATATTCATGCGCATGAAGGCGAAACGACGATCGACTATAATCCAGCAAAGACAAAACTTACGGAAATTATTTCCGTATTTGCAAAACGCGGTCTTGAAGCCGCACTGTAAGAAAAAACAGGCAGCCGGGCAAAATATGCCCGGCTGTAGTACTTTAAAACGGATGTGGAGGTATGGAGTGTATGCATGAGATGGCGATAGCGGAAGGAATATTGGATATTGCACTGGACTACGCGGCGAGAAATGATGCGAAGCGTGTCGGCAAGATCAGTCTGCTGCTTGGCGAAATGGCCGGAGTGGAGACCGATGCGCTGGAGTTTTGTTTTGAGTCACTTGTCAGGGGAACAATTGCTGAAGGTGCAGAGCTGGCTTTGCACCGAATGCCGCTTATGGGACGTTGTCATAGTTGTGGAGCAGAAACACATATCGAGCATTATAATTTTCTTTGTCCTACCTGCAAGACGGGTCAGCTGGATATTATTTCTGGCCGGGAAATGCAGGTAGAGTATTTGGAGGTGGACTGAATGGAAGTTCAGGTCATGCAGGACATTTTAGGAAAAAATGATCAGATTGCAGCTGAAAATCAGGTGCTTTTTGCCGAAAAAAAGATTTTTGCGCTGAATCTGTTGGGATCGCCGGGAGCGGGGAAGACATCCCTGCTGGAAAAGACGATGGCTGCGCTTAAAGATGAGCTGCGTATGGCGGTTATTGAAGGTGACCTTTTTACATCAAAGGACGCGGACCGCATAGCGAAGTATAATGTGCCGGTTATTCAGATAAATACAAGCGGCGGCTGCCATCTCGATGCAATGATGGTACAGAAGGTTTTGCGGGAACTGGATCTTGATGCACTCGATTTGCTTGTTATTGAAAATGTCGGTAATCTTGTTTGCCCGGCAGAATTTAATGTTGGGGAGGATACGAAAGGTGTTGTGCTAAGTATTACGGAAGGCGACGACAAACCACTTAAGTACCCTCTTGTTTTTAAGGAATCTGCAATTACGGTGCTTAACAAGGTAGATATTCTGCCGTATACGAATTTTGATATGGATGGTGCTAAAAAAGATATCAGGATGCTTCATCCATCGGCACAGATCGTTGAGGTTTCCTGTACACAGGGAACAGGCCTTGCTGAATGGTATGACTGGTTACGCCAGCAGGTTCAGGCAAAAAAGCAAAGGAGCAATGCATGTGAGTGAAAATATTATGGAAACACCGGAAATTACGGTTCTGGGTATTGGCAATATTGTGCTTCGGGATGAAGGCTTTGGTGTTCGTGTCGTAGAAGCACTTCAGCGTGAATACAGATTTCCGGAAAATGTACAGGTGCTTGATGGCGGTACACTTGGTATGGAGCTTCTGCGTTTTGTAACAGGGACAAAAAAACTTCTTGTAATTGATTCAATTAATGGCGGGGCAAAACCAGGGACGTTTTTTCGCTTTGAAAATGACGCTGTCATGGCACATTTTCAAGATAAACTGTCGGTGCATGAAGTTGGTATACAGGATGTGCTGGCACTGCTCACGGTAACAGAGAAACCGATTAAGGATGTCGTTGTTATTGGAGCTCAGCCATATGCTGTTGAAGCGGGCATGGATTTGACACCGGAGATGGCAGCCCTTATGGAAAAAATGAAAGCAAAGGCCTTTGATGAGCTGATGAAATGGCAGATTACACCTGAAAAGTGCAAACCGGAGGCGGCTGCAGCCGTAACAAGTCTATGAGAAGGGTGGGGCTCCGCGTTACCGGTATAGTACAGGGCGTTGGGTTCCGCCCTTTTATTTATCGGTTAGCAGAAAAACATGATGTTTCCGGCTGGGTGTTGAACGACGATAAAGGTGTTTATATTGAAGCTGAGGGACAGAAAAGTGTCATAGATGATTTTATTGTCGGGATTCGTACAGAGGCTCCGGCAATGGCAGTTGTTGAAAACGTGACCGTTCAGGAAATGATGCTTCGGGGTGAAACGGGTTTTGCTATACATCAGAGCCCGGCGGCAAAAGTGCGAAATGCACTTGTCTCACCGGATATTGCAATATGTGAAGACTGTAAAAGAGAAGTTCTTGATAAAACGGATCGGCGCTTTGGCTATGCGTTTACAAACTGTACAAACTGCGGGCCGCGTTATTCGATTGTAAAGGATGTTCCATATGATCGACCCAAGACGACAATGGGCACGTTTGTAATGTGTGCGGATTGTCAGAGTGAGTATGATAATCCGATGAATCGCCGTTTTCATGCACAGCCAAATGCCTGCGCCGATTGCGGGCCCCGCTATTGTTTGCTGGATCGGACGGGCAATGTGATTGCCGGTGATCCACTAAAAGGCGCACATGCAGTTATCATGCAGGGCGGCATTGCAGCAGTTAAGGGGATTGGTGGTTATCATCTGGCCTGTGATGCAAAAAACGAGGATGCTGTAGCCGCGCTGCGCATACGTAAGTTTCGTGAGGATAAGCCTTTTGCGGTGATGTGCGGTAGTATGCTGGCAGCAAGAAGCATTTGTGAAATATCAGCAGATGAAGAAAAGCTTCTTAGGAGCCCGATTGCACCGATTGTTCTTTTGCGAAAAAAAACGAACTGCGATAGGGTGCTGGCTGCAGAGGTTGCACCAGGAAATCCCTGCCTTGGAATTATGCTGCCGTATGCACCGGTGCATTATCTTTTGCTGGCAAAGGAAGATGTTTGGGTTATGACAAGTGCAAACCGCAGTGAGGAGCCCATTGCTTTTCGTGATGATGATGCACAGAAGCGACTTGAAACGATTGCTGATGTTTTTCTTGTTCACAATCGGGAGATTTATAGTCGTGTCGATGACTCGGTCATGCGTATGGTGCAGGGGGCGCCATACCTTATGCGACGAAGTCGGGGTATGGCACCGGCACCCATTCGTCTGGCGAAAAAATCCATATCGGTGCTGGCCTGCGGGGCAGAGATGAAGAATACATTTTGCCTGACAAAAGGCTCTGCCGCGTTTGTCAGTGAGCATATCGGTGATCTGGCGAATCAGGTGACACTTCGTTCCTATACAGGTATAATTGAACACTATAAGCATCTTTTTGAAATAAAACCGCAGATGATTGCCTGTGATATGCATCCTGGGTATTTGTCGACACAGTATGCACATGATTTGGCAAGTGCTGTACTGCCGCTTGTCGCGGTACAGCATCATCACGCCCACATAGCATCGGTGCTTGCTGAGCATGGTGAGATGGATAAGGTTATTGGTGTTGCTTTTGATGGTACAGGCTATGGGGATGATGCGTGTATTTGGGGTGGGGAATTCCTGTTTGCAGACTGCAAAAGCTATGAGCGGTTTGGACATTTTAGTTATCTGCCGCTTCCGGGTGGTGAGAAGGCAGCAAAGGAGCCCTGGCGCCAGGCACTTTGGGTACTCTATCTGCTTTATGGCGATGATCTTGCAGCGCATCAACCGGAATTTGTTCATACATTGCCAAAGAATTGGCAGCTTCTTGTGCAGGCAACGAAGGTGGGACTCAATGCGCCGCTTTCATCAAGTGCCGGGCGTCTTTTTGATACGGCAGGATCACTGCTTGGCATAAGAAATATCAACCATTATGAAGGACAGTCTGCGATTGAGTTGGAGCGTCTGGCAGCTGGAGCACTGGGAGATGTGCTGCCATATGAGATTACAGAAAAAAGTGAGATTGATTTTTTGCCGGTCTTTCGTGTACTTGTTGAAAATCAGACGCAACGAACGCGGTCTGAACTGGCAATGTCATTTCACAAAACAATGGCCGCTGCTATTGTAGAGATGGTACAGCGAATGAGCAGGATAACAGGTATAAAAAAGGTTGCACTTTCAGGCGGTGTATTTCAGAATAAAACATTGATTGACTGCGTAGCAGCAAGACTGCCAGATGAATATAGTATGCTGCTTAATCGTAAGGTTCCGCCAAATGATGGCGGACTGTCGCTTGGGCAGGCAGCTGTAGCCATTGCAAATACAAAAGTGTGAATGAAAATGAATTTGGGATTGCAAGAAAATGGGCAGAATCTAATAGAAGTTTATAAGTGATAGGTTTTAGTGAAAGGGGATTTTTATATGTGTTTGGCAGTACCGGCGAAGGTTCTTGATATAAAAGATCGTCTGGGTGTTGTGGAGCTTAGCGGAATTCAGCGTAAAGTGAGTTTCATGCTCTTACCAGAAAGTAATGTAGGTGATTATGTGCTTGTACATGCAGGTTTTGCAATACAGGTGATTGATAAAAAAGAAGCAGAGGAAACGAATGCACTTTTGAGGGAGATGAGTGGACTTGGACGCGAAGTTGAATGAAGAACGTGAGATGGCACAGTTTCTTATTAAGGAAATTGATCGTCTTATAACGCGTCCAGTACGCTTCATGGAGGTTTGTGGTACGCATACTGTAGCCATTTTTCGTGCCGGTATTCGTCAACTGCTGCCAGAAAAGGTCGATCTCGTGAGCGGACCGGGCTGTCCGGTTTGTGTGACACCAGACACGTATATGGATAAAGCGATTGCCTATGCGCAATGTAATGATGTTATTCTCACAACGTTTGGTGATATGCTCAAGGTTCCGGGGACGCGTTCAAGTCTTGGTGAAGCGAAGGCAGCTGGGGCAGATATCCGCATAGTGTATTCTTCGCTTGAAAGCCTTGAAGTTGCCGAACAAAATCCTGACAAAAAAGTCGTGTTTCTTGCAGTCGGGTTTGAAACGACGGCACCAACGGCAGCAGCAACCGTGCTCCAGGCGGAGGCGCAGGGGCTGAAAAATTTCTATGTGCTTTCCGCACACAAACTTGTACCTCCGGCACTGCGAATGCTTGTCAATGACCCGGAAGTAAAGGTAGATGGGTTTCTTTTGCCGGGACATGTATGTGTTATTACGGGAACAAAAGAGTTTGGCTTTCTTACAAAGGAATATCATATACCGGGAGTCGTGACAGGTTTTGAAGCGCTTGATATTCTCCGGTCGGTTTATCGGCTGGCAAAGCAAGTGAATGAGGGCGCGGCACGAATTGAAAATGAATATGGCCGTGTTGTACGGGCACAGGGAAATCCAGCAGCATGGAATATTCTGCGGCAGGTCTATGAGCCAGCAGATGCATGCTGGCGTGGTATCGGAATGATACCGTTATCTGGTCTTAAAGTCAATGAAAAATATCGTCATTTCGATATTGAAGAAGTTTTGCCGATAAAAACAGAAGGTGTTGCTCAAAAGACAGCCTGCCGCTGCGGCGAAGTGCTGCGCGGTATTATCAAACCGATGGATTGTCCGCTCTTTGGCAAGGCATGTGTGCCGACACATGCAATCGGGCCTTGTATGGTGTCCGTTGAGGGTGTTTGTGCAGCATGGTATAAATATGGCAGTGGGAGGTTTACCTATGGAAAATGACAGAATAACAATGGCACATGGTGCAGGTGGACAGCAAAGTCAGGAACTTATTGAACGTATCATTTTGCCGGCATTTGGTAATCCGCTTTTAAATGAACTGCACGATGGAGCGGCCGTTACAATGGGGAACGGCAAAATCGCGTTTACGACAGATTCCTACGTTGTAAAGCCGCTGTTTTTTGCCGGGGGGAATATCGGTAAACTTGCTGTCTGTGGTACAGTCAACGATCT
>JBAYAD010000048.1:0-13325 GCA_041669965.1 Selenomonadaceae bacterium | reverse complement strand
GCTTGTTTGCTGAGATGGCAGGGCATGAATAGTATGCTTGTAAAGCGTGGGGAAGTCTACTATGCAAATTTGAGCCCTGTTGTGGGATCCGAACAAGGAGGATTGCGCCCCGTTCTTATTATACAAAATGATGTAGGAAACAGGTATAGTCCTACGGTTATTGTTGCGGCTATTACAGCACAGATATCAAAGGGAAAGCTTCCTATACATGTAGAGCTTCCGGCAAAGGAGTGCCAGCTTGGACGAGATTCAGTGGTTTTACTGGAACAGCTTCGTACGCTTGATAAGCATAGATTAAAGGAAAAAATTACGGTATTACAGGAGAAGTATATGGTACAGGTTGATACGGCAATCAGTATCAGTGTGGGTCTTGTGCGATTTTAGATGCATTTTGAATGGGCAGGGTAAGCAGACTGCCTGTTTTGTTTTTGTGGGAGTACTCTTGCTTGAGAGATAAAATCCTAAATAGAGATATGGTGTATAGATAGGGGTGTTCGTTTTGCCGAGAAAGGTGTTTCTTTTCGTATTGTTGATGTGTATGTTTCTTTTTGAAGCAACTTGTTTTGCTGGTTCACGGGGAGACTATAGGATTAATCAGTTTCATTATGAGATTGTAAAAAGTGAAGGGCAGGATGTTCTGCGAATCGAGATTGGACTAAATAAGAATGATGTAGAGTATAGTGTTCAGGTAAATGATGAAAATCATCGTCAGCTTATTCTTAACTTGAAGAGAACAAAAATTGGTGAAGTTCGTCCGGATATTACACTAGATGGAAAACTTGGTCGATATATGACACTTCGTCAACAAGATAAGTCGGATATGCAGGTTAAGATTATTGCAGCAAAGGACATTGAAAAACAAAATTATAAAGTATATACTTTGCCGGCAGATAGAAAAAGTCAAAAGTCTTTTCGCATTGTTATTGAAATTAATCAGAGTGCGGCAAAAGTTGGCGATACTGTTTCTGGAGTAGCAGGAGAAGTTATTGTTCTTGATCCAGGTCATGGCGGCAGTGATTCGGGAGCAGTCGGGCCAGATGGAATAATGGAAAAGGACGTTACGCTTGCTGTAGCAAAAAAAGTAAAGAGAATATTGGAAGCTTCTGGTGCCAATGTTGTTATGACACGGGAAGATGATCGGGATGTTTATGGTACAGATGCAACAGATCGTCAGGAGCTGCAGGCACGCGTTGATGTTGGAGCTCGGACACCAGGTATGAAAATATTTGTAAGTATACATGCAAATTCTTTTTCAAATTCACAGGCACATGGTACGGCAACGTATTATTATCCTAAAAATGATTATGATGCTCTTCTTGCGCAGGATATACAGCATGGTGTGATTGATAAAATAGGATTGTTTGATCGCGGGACGCCGGAAGCGAATTTTTATGTTATGAAGCATTCAAACGTACCAGCTGTACTCTTGGAAATGGCATTTATATCAAATTATAATGAAGAGTCCTTACTTGTATCAGAGGATTTTCAAAATGATATTGCTTTAGGAATTTGTAAAGGAATCGGTAAATTCTTTACGGATACAGGACTGTGAGTGTAGAATGAAATAAAGAAAGGCGGTAGAGATATGAGAAGAAGTTTAAAGCTTATAGCTGTAGCATTAATGCTTATGGCTTTATTTATAAGTACAGGGTGTGATAAGAATACAAAAGCGATAGAGAATCAGGATTCTTCATCGGACCAGCAAGTCCAGGAGAAAGGTGCAGTAAAGAAGGACAATGAAAAGGTGACAGCACAAACAATGTCCCTTAATGTGTATTTTCCCAATGAAGATGGGACAATGTTGATTGCTGTAAAGAAAACGATCAAGACTGCAGATAAGTATACAGCAGCAATGCAGGCACTTATGGAAGGGTCTGGGAATAAAAAAGAAGTCAGCATTATCCCCAAAGACGCAAAACTTAAAAGTGTAAAAGTTAAAAACGGCATAGCGAAGGTTGATTTCAGCAAAGAACTTATAAAGAAGTTTACGGGCGGTTCGACAGGTGAACTTATGCTTGTCGGATCAATTGTTGATACACTTACTGAGTTTCCGGAAGTTAAGGCAGTACAGATACTTGTAGAGGGCAAATCGGTTGAAACTATTGCAGGGCACATGGATACAAGCGAACCATTGAAAAGAATGACACAGTTTTTAAAGTAAGAACTGTTGCAATATCCGGTTAAGTTTGTTAAAATAATACATAGAGAATTTCATATTTTCCACTGGGGGAGCGAAAGCTGAGAGATGAAGAGTCGACCCTTGGAACCTGTTTGGGTAATACCTGCGTAGGGAAGTGGTGGTCTTGTTTGTTGAGCCATCCTGTTTATATGCTGGATGGCTTATTTTTGTATAATTTTAAGGAGGGTTTGTAATGGCAACACAGATGCAGTTAGCTCGTCAGGGGAAAATAACGGATATAATGAAGGTCGTTGCAGCACAGGAAAAAATGGATGTAGAAGTCCTGCGTGAACGCGTGGCAAGGGGAACGGTTGCGATATGTGCAAATATAAATCATAAATCGCTTATACCTCGTGGTGTTGGTGAAGGCCTGTCGACGAAGGTTAATGCGAATATTGGTACATCAAGTACATTTCCTAATATTGAACCGGAGCTTTTAAAGCTTGATGAAGCGATAAAATGTGGAGCAGATGCTGTAATGGACTTGAGTACAGGAGACAATATTGATTTATCGAGAAGACGTATTATTGAGCGTTCGACAATTATGGTTGGTACCGTGCCAATTTATCAGGCAACTGTACGTGCGATTAAGGAACATGGTGCGGTTGTTGAAATGACCGCAGAAGATCTTTTGGAAACCATTGAAGAACAGGCACAGGATGGTGCTGATTTTATGACAATTCATTGTGGGGTGACAATGGAAGCAATTAATCGTATGCGTAAAGAAGATCGTGTAATGGATGTTGTAAGCCGTGGAGGTTCTTTTATTACAGGCTGGATGCTGCATAATAACAAGGAAAATCCGCTTTATGAAAATTATGATAAAATTCTTGATATCTGCGAAAAATATGATGTTACAATAAGTCTTGGTGATGGTCTGCGTCCAGGCTGTCTTGCTGATGCAACAGACAGAGCACAGATACAGGAACTCATTACACTTGGTGAGCTTACTGATCGTGCATGGAAGCGTGGTGTTCAAGTCATCGTCGAAGGACCTGGGCATGTACCATATGATCAGATTGCAGCGAATATAAAGCTGCAGAAACAGCTTTGCCATAATGCACCATTCTATGTGCTGGGACCACTTGTAACTGATATTGCGCCAGGGTATGACCATATTACGGCAGCTATTGGAGGTACACTTGCAGCAGCGAGTGGAGCGGATTTTCTTTGCTATGTAACACCAGCAGAACATCTTGCATTACCGACCATCGAGGATGTCCATGAAGGTGTTATTACCTGCCGCATTGCAGCGCATGCCGCGGATATCGTGAAAGGTGTTCCTGGAGCGAAGGAATGGGATCTTAAGATGGCAAAGGCACGTAAGGTTCTTGATTGGAAAACTCAGCTCAATCTTGCAATTGATTCGAAAGTTGCAACAGAAAAGCGTGGTGCCCGCAACAATGCCGATGAGGAAGCTTGTTCGATGTGTGGTGATTATTGTGCAGTCAAGATTGTTGGACAGTATTTGAAGAAGCCAGCAACGCCTTGTAATGACTAAATAAAATTTTCTAAAATAGTCCATTAAAAAAAGGGATTTTATAACTTATCGCGAAATAGACTTATATGACAAAAGAATAGAGCTCGTTGGGAGGTAATGTTATGGGAAAAATCCAGAAAATTCTTGTCCCGGTTGATGGATCTGTTAATGGATGCAAAGCGGTTGATGAAGCTATTTTCTTTGCACAGAAATGCAAAGCGGATTTGGATTTTGTTTATGTGGCAAGCAATATAAACAAAGATATTCCAAGTCATATTGTGTTTGACCGAATTTGGGAAAAGGTTCCGCAGGAAATCAAAGCAGAAAAACATGTGGAAACGGGTAATATTCCAAAAGCAATTCTCAAGGTTGCTCGGGAAAAGCAAAGTGATATCATCATTATGGGAAGCCGTGGACTAGGACTCTTTAAGGGTGCACTTATTGGTAGTGTAAGCCAGAAGGTCGTTGAAGAATCACCAATTCCGGTTATGGTAATTAAATAAGCAATAAAAATTGCTACAGCTCTATGTGTGTCTTGCACGTATAGAGCTGTAGCAATTTTTTGTAAAAAAATACTGAAGCAAATGAGTTGCTTCAGTATTTCAAAAAAGATTATGTGATTATTTACTAAAATAGCGATTTAACAAGCCATTGAAGCCAGCACCATGACGGGCTTCATCTTTTGCCATTTCATGGACAGTATCATGGATTGCATCAAGATTCTGTTGTTTTGCCAGTGTGGCGAGATCTTTTTTGCCAGCACAGGCACCCTGTTCTGCAGCAACACGCATTTCAAGATTTTTCTTTGTACTGGAAGTAAGGACCTCACCAAGAATTTCAGCGAATTTGGAAGCATGTTCAGCTTCTTCGAATGCGTAGCGTTTGAAAGCTTCAGAAATTTCCGGATAACCTTCTCGATCGGCAACACGACTCATGGCAAGATACATGCCGACTTCAGAGCATTCACCTGTAAAGTTTTGGTGGAGTCCTTCGATGATTTTTGGATCAATACCATCGGTGATACCTACACGGTGTTCATCGGCAAAAGCCATTTCACCGGATTGTTCTATAAATTTAGAAGCAGGTGCTTTGCAAATAGGACATTCTACAGGCGGTTGTTCACCTTCATACACGTAACCACAGATACTGCAAACATATTTTTTCATATAAAAACCTCCAAAATTTAAAGTGTACCAAGAGCATTCATTGCTCCTATGCGGTACGTTCTATGGCTTTATTATAAGGGGTTATTTGGTAAATGGAAATAGTGAGAAAACGCTAAATAAATTGATTACACACCGTATGCTTACGTTATCTTTGAATAAATAACTTATACGTACTTATTTAATTTTTATTATTATAAAATAATAATTATTGATTATAAAAATAAAAGAATTTATATTTATTTGTGCATAAATATGTGGTACAATTTATTTTTAAGAGAAAAACAGGAGAGATAGTATGTTTAAAATACAGACGAAGAATCCAGCTGAGACAAGTGCTTGGGCTGAGTCAATTGGCAGAAAGGTCGTGCCGGGTGTTGTTTTGTGTCTGGACGGCGATCTTGGAGCAGGTAAAACATTGTTTGTCCAAGGTTTGGCAAAATCTTTGCATGTTAAGGAAGAAGTCACAAGTCCAACGTTTAATTTAATGAATATTTATGAAGGTGATTATGTGATTTATCATTTTGATCTTTATCGCTTGGAGAACGAAGATGAGCTTGATGAGATTGGCTTTTATGAATATAGTGAAGCTGTGGATGCTGTTGTAATTATTGAGTGGTCAGATAAGTTTATTGATTGTTTACCAGAAGATTATGTTCATATAGAACTTGAGCGTACGGGAAAAGAAGATGAGCGTACGATTACAGTTTCGCTGCATGGAGAAAAAAATCAAAAATTTTATGAGGAGCTGGAGAAATCTTGCCGATTTTAGCATTGGATACATCAACACTTATTTCAAGTGTAGCTGTCGCTTCAGAAGATAAATTGATAGCTGAGATTATACTACAGACAAAACTTACACATTCCGAAGTACTTATGCCGCATATCAAACAAGTGCTGTTGATGGCGAAGATTTCAAAGGAAGAGCTCGATGGTATTGCAATTAGCATTGGTCCTGGTTCCTTTACGGGGCTTCGTATTGGTCTTGCGACAGCAAAAAGCCTGGCTTATGCTTTAAATCTGCCAATTGTAGGAGTGTCGACATTGGAGGCTTTGGCCTATCACTATGCTGTGCCTGGCATTTATATTGCCGCTCTTCTTGATGCACAGAAGGGAAATGCCTATGCTGGTCTTTATAGTTGGCAGGATGATAAAATGCAAGAGGTCTGTCCGGTTGTCGTTGATTCTTTTGAAAAGATTGTCAAAAGATGCGAAGCAATGGATCGGCCGGTTGTCTTTGTCGGCGATATTGTTCAGAAAAAAGCGACTGTAATCAAGGCAGCTGGCAAGAATGTTTTTTGTGGTTTGCCGCATATGGTTATGCCGCGAGCGGCAAATGTTGCTGTGCTTGGTTTGAAAAAGCTTGGGGCAGGGCAGTACGATAATGTCATGGATATCGAGCCGATTTATATTCGCCGATCGGAAGCTGAGGTTCTTTGGGAGCAGCGTCATAAGAAGGCAGCTTTATGATAACTTTTCGAAAGATGGTAAAAGAAGATGCTGCTGGTGTCGAAATCGTAGAAAAGGCATCTTTTGGGATGCCATGGTCAAGGCAGTCTTTTTGGGAAGCTGCAGTGAATAAAGACGCTTACTATCTGCTGGCACTTGATAAGAATGAGATTATTGGCTATGCTGGCACCTGGCTTGTTGCTGATGAGGCGCATATCATGAATGTAGCAATAGCACCGATGCATCGCACGATGGGTCTTGGAAGGAAGATGATGGAAGAACTTATCCGGATCGTTAAGGAAAAGGGTGTTACGGCAATGACACTGGAGGTACGGCCATCCAATACTGTGGCACGGAAACTTTATGAAAAAATGGGTTTCAAGAGTGTCGGTCTGCGCAAGGGCTATTATGAAGATAATAAAGAGGATGCCATGATCATGTGGCTCACGAAGCTATAGATGGGGGTTTTGTTTTGAAGGAAGAAGAAAATTGTCTGACATTGGCGATTGAGTCAAGCTGTGATGAGACATCAGCAGCTGTTCTTCGCGGTGGACGAAGGGTATTATCGAATATAATTTCTACGCAAATACCAGTGCATCAGAAGTTTGGCGGAGTTGTGCCGGAGATTGCTTCACGTAAGCATATTATAAATATTATGCCGGTAATCGATGAAGCTTTGCACAAGGCAGAAGTGGAGCTCACTGATATTGATCAGATTGCTGTAACTTATGGGCCGGGGCTTGTCGGAGCACTTCTTGTGGGTGTTTCAGCGGCAAAAGCATTAGCATTTTCACTTGATGTACCACTTATTGGAGTCAATCATATGGAAGGGCATATATTTGCTAATTTTTTGAGCACACCGGATCTTAAGCCGCCGTTCATGGCACTTGTCGTCTCGGGTGGGCATACATCACTTGTTCATGTAAAAGACTATAATTCTTTTGAGCTCTGGGGACAAACAAGGGATGATGCAGCTGGTGAAGCTTTTGATAAAGTGGCACGCGTCATGGGATTGCCGTATCCGGGAGGACCGCAGATTGATAGATTGGCGCAGAAGGGGAATCCGGATGCAATTGATTTTCCTCAAGCTCTGCGGGAAAAAGGAAATTTTGAGTTTAGCTTCAGCGGACTCAAATCATCTGTGCTGAATTATCTTAATAGTATGAAGCAAAAGGGCGCTGAGATTAATTGTGCAGATGTAGCAGCATCTTTCCAAAAAGCAGTTGTAGCTGTACTCATCGAAAAGACTATTCAGGCGGTCAAACAGGCAGACCTTGACACGATTGTGCTCGCGGGAGGAGTTGCCGCGAACAGTTCGCTTGAAGAAGCTTTGCGTACATCGGCCATAGAGGCAAACCTTCGGTTCTTTTATCCGGAACAGATACTTTGTACAGATAATGCTGCAATGATTGGCTGTCGGGGGTATTATCAGAGTCGGGTAGATAATTTTTCTGATCTTTATTTGAATGCTATACCTAACTTGAAACTTATTACGAAAGAAGAATAATCGACTCATTCAATGGAGAATGAATACGTTTTTGTTGTTATCTGTCAGTGATGGCCTGTATAGCGTACATGAGAACGGATTTGTTTTCCATTTAATTTTGTATACAATATTATTACAAAGCAGCCAAAAGGTGAAAGGAATTTACAGCGATAATGTAAAAATAAGAATTGGGGGAATGAGTATGGAAAAATTAGTAGCCTATTGCCGTCAGCATACAAATCTAACGGCTATGCAATGTGAGATATTGAAACGAATCAGTGTATGTTTTCCGTTTATTGCAGATTTAGCACATGCGCATTTGAGCATATATGTGCAGACACGGGATGCGAACAGGCTATTGGTAATCGGGCATGAAAAGCCGCATACAACATTCAGCCCGGCAACACTTAGTGAAGCGGGGCGGTTTATTCGGAAACAGGAAGAACCACTTGTCGAATATACAATGAGAACGGGTAAGCCTATTCAGGGAAAGCGTGAGTGGGACTGGGGACTTAGTATTGATATGTATACGTATGCAATACATGATGGTTCCACGGTCATTGCTGTCGTAAGCTTTGAACCGAATTCTGAGGAGCTGAAAACCGATGGATATCAGCAGCTTTTAGAAACAGCGTGTGTAGTTCTTGTAAATGCGCGAAAAGTATTGGACAAGGATATGTATCGACCTTTATCAGCAAGCGATGGGATTATTATTACGGATAAATATAATCGTATTGTTTTTGCGAATACAGCGGCTGTGCGGATCTATAAAGTACTGGGTGTTGGCAATCTCATCGGTTATCACATGTTTGATCGTCAACTGACGATGCATATCACAAAGGAAACTATTGCAAGCCATCGCCCTTATGAAAAAGAACTTGAAGCCGGTGAACTGATTCTTGTGCAGCGGAATATACCGATTAAGGAAGGTGGGAATCTTCTGCGACGTGTTGTGATCGTTTCTGATATTACGGATATACGGAAAAAAGATAAGGAGATTCTTATAAAGTCAGCAGTTATTCAGGAAATACACCATCGTGTAAAAAATAATTTGCAAACGATTGCCAGCCTGCTGCGGCTTCAATCGCGGCGGACAAAATCACGGGAGGTAAAGGCGGCGCTGAAGGAAAGTGTCAACAGGATACTTAGTATATCTGTCGTACACGAGTTTTTGTCGCAGCAGGATGCTGAGTTTATTGATGTGGTTGAGGTGACAAAAAACATTTTAAATCTTATTGTTCAGAATATGCTGGATCCAGCGTTTGAACTGGAGACACGGTTTACGGGCCCGACAATTATTTTACCGTCAGAACAGGCAAGCAACCTGGCACTTATCGTCAACGAACTTATATTGAATTCGATTGAACATGGATTTGAAGAACAAAGCAAGGGACTTATTGGCTTGGATATTCGAAAAACAAATACAGAATATCTTCTTGATCTTTATGATAATGGTGCAGGTGTGCCGGAGAATTTTGACCAGAAAAAGTCGAAATCGCTAGGCTTGCAGATCGTACGTACACTTATTGAAGATGATATGGGCGGGACGTTCAAGCTTATTAATAAAAATGGGACACATGCTAAAATAACGATTCCACGTACGACTGAGGGGGAAAATAAAGATGAAAGCATTGAAGATTATTATAGCAGATAACGAATCGATTATCCGTATGGATTTGAAGGAAATACTGGAAGAGGCTGGTCATGAAGTTGTTGGAGAAGCCATAGATGGCTATCATGCAGTTGAACTTACACGCAAGTATCATCCGGATCTTGTTATTATGGATATTAAGATGCCAGAGATGGATGGGATTACGGCAGCAAAAATGATATCGGATGAAAAGCTTGCACCAGTTCTTTTACTGACAGCTTTCAGCCAAAAGGAAATCGTTGATCGGGCAAAGGACTCCGGTGTACTGGCCTATCTTGTCAAACCAGTACGCGAGAGTAATATTTTCCCTGCCATGGAAATCGCTTTATCACGCTTCCAGGAGATGAAACAATTGGAAGATGAACTTGATAATGTAAAAAATTCGTTGGAAATGCGTAAGATACTTGACCGTGCTAAAGGAATTCTTATGGATGCGTATGGTCTTAACGAGTCAGAGGCATACCGTCGTATTCAGCAGTACAGCATGACAAAGCGTAAAACAATTAAGGAAGTTGCCGAGTCTATCGTGCGGTCCGTATTGAAAAATAAAGCATAAGATAAATAAAGTGCAGTTGGTAAGCAGGCCTTCGGAGCAGGTATAGAAATTATTTAAATACGTGCTCTGGAGTTTTTTTCATCAAAATCCGTAAAAAGACTTGATTTTTTTGTGAAAAAACTATATTATAAGAAATGTAGTTAGCACTCACATGAACTGAGTGCTAACAAAAAAGATTTTAGAATGCAGGAGGAAGATAAAAATGATTAAGCCATTAGGCGACAGAGTTGTCATTGAAGTTTCAGAAGGCGATGTAAAAACTGCCAGCGGTATTGTATTACCAGACACAGCAAAAGAAAAACCGCAAAAAGGTAAAGTTGTAGCAGTTGGTACGGGAAAAGTTCTCGACAATGGTCAGAAGGTTCCTTTGGATGTAAAAGCTGGCGACAGCATTATTTTCTCCAAATATGCAGGGACTGAAGTTAAGGTAGAGGGTAAGGATTATTTAATCGTAAGCGAAAAAGATATTCTCGCAATCGTTGAATAACCGCACATAGATAGTTAATTCAATAAAAACAGGAGGCTATAAAAATGGCTAAACAGATTTTGTTTGACGAAGAAGCACGTCGTGCTTTGGGAAGAGGCGTTGATGCATTAGCAAACGCTGTAAAAGTAACATTAGGACCAAAAGGCAGAAATGTCGTTCTTGATAAAAAATTCGGTGCACCAATGATCACAAACGATGGTGTTACGATTGCTCGTGATATTGAACTTGAAGACCCGTTTGAAAATATGGGTGCACAGCTCGTAAAAGAAGTAGCAACAAAGACGAATGATATTGCTGGTGATGGTACTACAACAGCAACACTACTTGCACAGGCGATGATTCATGAAGGCATGCGTAACGTAGCTGCTGGTGCAAATCCAATGATTATTAAAAAAGGTATTGAAGTGGCTGTTAAGACACTTGTTGCAGAAATCAAGGCAAAATCTAAAAAGGTTGAGGGCAAAGATGCAATCGCCCAGGTTGCTGCTATTTCTTCTTCTGATGAAGAAATAGGAAAATTGATTGCCGAAGCCATGGAAAAGGTTGGCAAAGACGGTGTTATTACTGTAGAAGAATCCAAGAGTATGGATACGAACCTTTCGGTTGTAGAAGGGATGCAGTTTGATCGTGGCTATATTTCTCCATACATGGTTACTGATACAGATAAAATGGAAGCTGTTCTCAATGATGCATATATTCTTATTACAGATCGTAAAATCTCGGCAATTGCAGATATTCTTCCTATCCTTGAAAAAGTTGTAAAACAGGGTAAGGAACTTATGATTATATCCGAAGATCTTGATGGTGAAGCTCTTGCAACTATTGTTGTTAATAAGCTTCGTGGTACATTTAAGGCTCTTGCTGTAAAGGCTCCGGGATTTGGTGATCGTCGTAAAGCAATGCTTGAAGATATTGCTATTCTTACAGGCGGTAATGTTATTACAGAAGAACTTGGCCGCAAACTTGACAGTGTTGAACTTGAAGATCTTGGTCGTGCGCGTCAGATTCGTTCTTCGAAGGAAGAAACGACAATTGTTGATGGTGCAGGCGATAAAGCTGCAATCAATGCTCGTGTTGAACAGATTAAAAATCAGGTTAAGGAAACGACATCTGACTTTGATAAAGAAAAACTTCAGGAACGTCTGGCAAAACTTGCTGGCGGCGTAGCTGTTATTGAAATCGGTGCGGCTACAGAAGTTGAACTCAAGGACAAGAAGCTCCGCATTGAAGATGCGCTCAATGCAACACGTGCTGCTGTTGAAGAAGGTATTGTAGCTGGTGGTGGTACGACGTTTATCGATATTCTTGGTGCTCTTGATAAGATTGAAGCAGAAGGCGACGTGAAGACAGGCATTAATCTTGTAAAACGTGCCATTGAAGAACCGGTTCGTCAGATTGCTAACAATGCAGGTCTTGAAGGATCAGTTGTTGTTGAAAATGTCAAGAGAGCCGGCATTGGTAAAGGTTTCAATGCATTGACTGGCGAATATATTGACATGATTGCAGCTGGTATCGTTGATCCGGCAAAGGTTACGCGTTCTGCACTTCAGAATGCGGCCAGTATCGCAGCAATGGTTCTTACGACAGAAACACTTGTTGCTGATAAGCCGGAAAAGGCTGATTCAGCAGCTGCGGCTGCTGCTATGGGCGGCGGTATGGGCGGTGGCATGGGAATGCCGGGCATGATGTAATTACGTGCTTTTAACCTGATACTCGTAAATAAATAAAGAAGAAAGCTGTCTCGCAGGAGTTACGTAAACTTTTACGAGACGGCTTTATTTTTTTTGTGGGTATATTTTTCTTGCAAAGAGAATTATAATGAAAGAGAGCATATGGGATTTGTTATATAGTATGATAAAAAACATAAGATGAAAATTTGTGGTGAAGTATACGCCACAGGTGCTTTGGGGAGGATAAGATTATGGCAAATATGGACGAAACAATGATGTTTAAATTTGGTGCAGAAGAAAATAAAGCAGCAGATGTTATTCGCAAGGTGTGTCAAGCAATGGAAGAAAAAGGATATAGTCCGATAAACCAGTTGGTTGGCTATCTTCTTTCCGGAGATCCCACTTATGTGACAAGCCATAATGATGCTAGAAATATGATTCGTAAGTTGGAACGGGATGAACTTTTGGAAGAGTTAATACGTTCTTACTTGGAAAATAATAAATAAGCGAGGGATTTATGCAAGTATTAGCTTTAGATGTTGGTGATCGTACGGTTGGGATTGCAGCAAGTGATGCACTTATGTTTACAGCGCAGGGGATTGAAACGATTCGTCGTACATCTTTGCAAAACGACCTGAATCGTCTCAGAGAACTTATGGAGCAGTATGAGACGGATACACTTGTCGTAGGCTTGCCGAAAAATATGGATGGAACACAAGGTGAGCGCTGTGATATTGTTCGGGCGTTTGTTGAAGAAATAAAAAAATTTATAGTTGGCACAAAAATTATTTTTTGGGATGAGCGCTTGTCGACTGTTGCGGCAGCAAAGTCACTTATTGCAGCAGATGTAAGTCGGGCAAAGCGTAAAAAAGTCATTGATAAGATGGCAGCGGTATTTATTTTGCAAGGTTATTTAGACAGCCGGGCATAGTTGACAAGGAGCTTTATTGTAAGCTACAATAAAGTTAATGCAAGTAGTTTGAAAACCCAATAATAAGAAGAGGTGACGTATAGTGGCGGATAAAGAAAAAGAAGCACTTGATGATGAAGAAATGGTTGTTGTAATGACAGATGATAAGGGTAATGAATTCTATTACCACGAAGAAATGATTATTCCTGTAGGTGAAGATAAGTATGCTTTGTTGATTGGTGTCCATGATGAAGAAGAACAGGATGAAGAACATGAACAGGGCTGTGGCTGTGG
>JBAYAD010000047.1:0-13533 GCA_041669965.1 Selenomonadaceae bacterium | reverse complement strand
GCGCCAGCAGCGTGAAGATTCTTCGGAAGCACTGGAAAAAATTCCACTGTTAAAACTATCGGATATCAGAAAAACGGTTAGTAATCTTATTATTGAAGAACGAGTAATTAATAATATGAAGGTGCTTTTCCACGATGTTGTGACAAATGAAATCATCTATGAAAAATTCTATTTTAATGCGGATGCTGTGCCGGAAAATCTTTTGCCATATGCCTTTTTGCTGACGGAGCTTATTGGTAAAGTAAATACGAAAAAGCATACCTATGCAGAACTTGCAAATCTTGTTAATTTGCATACAGGCGGAATTTCTTATGATCTTGTTGGTTATGCAGCTATGGGACAACCAGATTCGCTTTTGCCGAAATTTAAGATTAAGGCGAAAGCTCTTGCGTCAAAATTGCCACAGATGCATGAGCTTTTGGCAGAAATTCTTACGATGAGTCGTTTTGATGATAAAAAACGTGTGCTTGAGCTTGTTGAGCAATGCAGGTCCGGTATGGAAACGAATGTATTGCGAGCAGCACAGCAAGTTGTAGCCTCGCGCCTTATTTCGTACACGTCCAGAAGTGGCATGTACAATGAACAGGGATCCTTAACGTTTTATTGGTTCATAAAAGATTTTTCGGAAAATTTTGATGAAAAATATGAAGAAATGCAGCGGGCATTTGCTCGACTTTTACCAATTCTCTGCAATCGTCGCGGCCTTATTGTAAGTGTTACAACGGAAGCAAGAAGTTACAATGCATTTGTTGACGATTTTAAAATCTTTCAGGCAAAACTTTCCAGTGAGAACTTTCCAGTACAGGTCTATGATTTTGCACTGAAAAAGGCAAATGAGGGATTTATGACATCAAGCCGCGTTCAGTATGTGTGTAAGGGAGCGAACTTTCTCAAACTTGGTTATGAGTATACAGGGGCAATGCGTGTACTCGAAACAATTTTACGCTATGATTATTTTTGGACGCGTATCCGTGTACAGGGGGGAGCCTATGGTGCATTTACCCAGTTCAATCGTAATGGTGCAATGCTTTTTGGCTCGTATCGTGATCCTAATCTTGCAGAAACATTTAATGTTTATGATGAAACAGCAGCTTATCTTCAAAGGTTTTCTGTAAGTGAGCGTGAAATGGATAAGTATATTATCGGTACAATCAGCGGTATTGATACACCGCTTACATCGCAGATGAAGGGTGAACTTGCTGCTGAATGCTATATTCGCAGTATTACTCAGACGGATCGCCAAAAGGCGCGTGATGAGATACTTGCAACGCGTCAGCATGATATCATAGCACTCAGTGAACTTATTTCTGCTTGTATGAAGGAAAACACAGTTTGCGTGTTGGGGAATGAAGTTAAAATTAAAGAAAACGAAGAACTTTTCAGCAAATTGACAAATATTTTTGCATAACTTTAAAAATATGTTTTTGTTCGTTGCACAAATGTTTTATTTTTTCAATGTAAGATGTATAGAGGCTGAATAGGATTGACTTTATGAAAAGTACATGTAATAATAAAATTTAAATGCAGAAATTAAGGGGGATATTATAAATGAAGGATTTAGTATTTAAAGGTGCAGGCGTTGCACTTGTGACACCTTTTACAGATGATGGAATTAATTTTCCTGAGCTTGCCCGTTTGATTGAATTTAACATTGCAAATGGAACAGATGCAATCGTTATTACAGCAACAAGTGGCGAAGCTGCAACGATGAGTGATAAAGAACATAAAGATGCTATTAAATTTGCAGTTGAACAAGTAAAAGGTCGTATACCAGTTATTGCGGGTACAGGTTCTAATGATACGGCCTATGCGGTACAGCTTTCACAGTATGCGGAAAAGGCTGGTGCTGATGCGCTGCTTATGGTTACCCCGTATTATAACAAGTGCACACAGCAGGGTCTTATCAAGCATTTTACGTATGTAGCTGATCGTGTAAATATACCGATCATTCTTTATAATGTTCCGTCACGTACAGGCTTGAATATTAAGCCGGCAACTTATGCAGAGCTGGCAAAGCATCCACGCATTGTAGCGACGAAGGAAGCCAGTGGGGATATTTCTGCAATTCTCAAAGTACGTCAGCTTTGTGGGGATAATCTCACAATCTATTCCGGTAATGATGATCAGATTGTGGCACTTATGTCTCTTGGTGGTAAAGGTGTTATTTCGGTGCTTTCTAATGTTGTACCGCAGTATACGCATGATATGTGCCAGTGCTTTTTTGATGGTAAGGCAGAAGAAGCTGCAAAGATGCAGGTTGATGCGCTTGATCTTATTGAGGCTCTTTTTGTTGAGGTCAATCCAATTCCAGTAAAGACAGCCCTGCGTCTCATGGGTTATCAGGTAGGTCCGCTTCGTTTGCCGCTTTGTGATATGGAAGCCGCAAATCTTGAGCAGTTGAGTATAATCATGAGGAAACATGGTCTGCTGAAATAAGATAAGAATAAATGATTTATAGCCGTGCATGGTGATTGCTATGCACGGATTTTTGTATAAAAGGAAAAAATACATTGCAAAATATTCGTATAACTTTTACAATAGAATATATGGAATAGAAAACCATAATCTAGTCAGAGGAGGAATTTGTAATGGATCAGAAAAGAAGCTTTTTTATTTGCAGGAAGTGCGGCAATATTGTTGGTGTCATTAACTCAGGTGGGGGAGTGCTGACCTGCTGCGGGCAGCCGATGGAAAAACTTACGGCGAATACGACGGATGCAGCACAGGAAAAGCACGTACCTGTTGTTGAAAGAGCAGGCAATGAAATTATTGTGAAGGTCGGCAGTGTACCGCATCCGATGACAGAAGAACATCTTATCCAGTGGATTTACTTACTGTCAGAAAAGGGTGGACAACGAAAGATTCTGAAGGCAGGGGATGCACCGGAAGCAAGATTTGCTTTGACAGCGGATGATGTACCTGTAGCAGTATATGAATATTGTAATTTACATGGTCTGTGGAAAACGGAAAAGATTTAATTTTGCAAGGGAAATTGCATAGTGGCAATTTCCCTTTTTTAATATAAAATAAAGAAATGGGGTCAGTCTGATATGCAAGGTGTTTTTGATATTATCGGACCTATTATGATAGGTCCATCAAGTTCACATACAGCAGGGGCCGTACGACTGGGAATTATGGCAGGCAGAATTCTGGGAGAAGACGCAGTGAAGGCAGAGATTAATTTGCATGGTTCTTTTGCCAAAACGTATAAAGGACATGGAACAGATAAGGCAATCATTGCCGGTATTATGGGTTTTATGCCGGATGACGAACGTATCAGGGATGCATTGTCGATTGCGACGAAAAAGGGCATGGAGTATCAGTTTCAGCCGGTAAATCTTGAGGATGCACATCCGAATACGGTTGTTATTTACTTAACAGGAAAATCAGGACGGGTTGCACGTGTGCGTGGGGCATCAATTGGTGGAGGTACTATTCTTGTAACAAATATTGATGGCTATGATGTCGAATTGACGGGTCAATATCCAGCAATTATTATTATTCATCGTGATTGTCCAGGTGTTATTACGAAGGTCACAAGTATTTTGTCACGTTATGAGTTGAATATCGCTTTTATGCGTGTGTCACGGCAGAACCGTGGTGAAGCAGCTATGATGATTATTGAAATGGATGATGTCCTTTCACAGGACGTCATTGATGAGTGCAAGCAGGTCTATGAAGTGCAGGATGCTTTTAGCATTCCGGCAATTTAGGGGAGAATTATATGATTGTTTTTAATACAATAAAAGATTTGATTCAACTGGCAGAAGAAAAAGCAATACCAATACATGAACTTGTCATTGCACGAGAGATACAGATATCACAGAACAGTTGGGAAATGGTTATTGAGGGCATGAAAAAAAACTGGCAGGTTATGCTAAAGGCTGCGAGACGGGGAAGTCTAAACGAGGAGCGCTCTGTAAGTAATCTTACGGGCGGTGATGCGAAGCGTATCTTTGAGCGAAGCTTGTATGGTTACACTGGAAATACGGTAATGAAGGCAGCTGCTTATGCTGTAGGAATTAGTGAAGTAAATGCAGTTATGGGGAAAATTGTTGCATGTCCGACGGCTGGCTCATGTGGTATTCTTCCGGCGGCGGTGCTTGCAGGGGCAGAGAAAAATCAAAATAGTGAAGAAGAAATTATAAATGTATTTTTTACGGCGGCTGGTATTGGTATGGTCATTGCACAGAATGCCTCAATTTCCGGAGCAGCGGGTGGTTGTCAGGCTGAATGCGGTTCAGCGGCCGGGATGGCAGCAGGTGCTCTTGTAGAACTTGCGGGCGGCACGCCAGAGCAAGTTGGACAGGGGGTTGCTTTGGCACTTAAAAATATGCTGGGGCTTGTATGCGATCCTGTTGCTGGTCTTGTTGAGGTGCCATGTGTGAAGCGTAATGGTTTTGCTGCTGTACAGGCAATGCTGGCGGCCGATATGGCACTTGCAGGCGTGAAGTCGGTAATCCCGGTCGATGAAGTTATTGCGGCGATGCACAAAATCGGGAAGGCAATACCAAAATCTTTGCGTGAAACGTCAGAGGGCGGACTTGCTGTCACACCAACAGCAAAGAAAATTGAAGAAAGATTGTATGGGAAAAAATGAGAGATTACTGCTTGTGCGCCAGGGACTGTAGTAGTGATAATTATTGCTATGACAGCTTTTTTCTGTGAATTTACAGCAGTCTATGGTAAGATGGAAGTAGTCGTACAAGTAAAACAGTTTTTATTATGGAAGGGGAGGGTTTTATGGATATAAAAAAAATTGGATTTATTGGGACAGGTGTCATGGGAAAGAGTATGGCTGAAAATCTTTTTAAAGCGGGATTTGTGGTCAGTGTTTATACACGTACAAAGGAAAAAGCAGAAGATCTTATTATGCAGGGAATTGGTTGGGAGGAATCCGCGGCAATACTTGCAGCGAAATCAGATGTTATCATTTCGATGGTTGGATATCCAAAGGATGTTGAGGATGTTTATTTAGGGCGAAATGGCGTATTGAAGGCGGCAGCAAAGGGCAGTTACATTGTGGATATGACAACGTCGAGTCCGACTCTTGCCCAAAGGCTTTCAGCTGCGGCAGGGAAAATCGGATTGTCAGTGCTTGATGCACCTGTATCTGGCGGGGATGTCGGTGCGCGTGATGCAAAGCTGGCAATTATGGTTGGCGGTGAAGAAGCAGACTATAAAACGCTTTTACCCGTATTCAAAACCATGGGAACTAATATTCAGTATTTTGGTAAGGCAGGCTCAGGACAATATGCAAAAATGAGTAATCAGATCGCAATCGCATCGAATATGATTGGTGTTTGTGAAGCGCTTGCTTATGCAAAAAAGTGCGGTCTTGACCCGCAGAAGCTCTTGGCTACGATATCAACAGGGGCGGCAGGCTCGTGGTCGCTTTCGAATCTTGCACCGCGTATGGTTCAGGAAGATTATACGCCGGGGTTTTTTATCAAGCATTTTATTAAGGACATGCGTATTGCAATTACTTCAGCCGATGAGATGAAGCTGGATCTTCCAGGGCTTAAACTGGCCAAAAAATTGTATACAGAGCTTGTTACGGAGGGCTGCGGCGATGATGGTACGCAAGCACTTATCAAATGGTATTTGAAACAATAATTGATAAGAAACATAAACAGAGTTGCTGTATAAGAGGACATTAAAAATCCTTGTACAGCAACTCTGTTTGTTTTGTTATTAAAATTATTTGCTGCCAAAGGCAAAGAGTTTTACCATGAGGAATGTAGCTGGTACACCGATAATAGCAGCAATGATATAGGAAACAATTGGTGGATAAGACAGAATGTTATAAAAGATAACAACGATAATGTTTTCTATGATAAAGTTTGGAATATAAGAAATTGCAAATCTTATGTATTGGTTTCGATTCAAAGATTGTTTAAAAACAATCTTGCAATTCATATAATAAGCAAAAGAAAGGCTTGCCAGGTAGCCAAGAATAAAGGAAAAATTTGCGTTGGGAATACCAAAGGAAAGAATCCAGGCGAGAAAACTTGCATTAAAAGTGTTGATACAGCCAATAAAGAGAAAAAGAACAAATTCACGGGTGAAGAAATGATGCTTGATTTTTTTCATAACTTGCAAGGGAATACCTCCTTTGATGTTTACGCTTCTTGCATTATCTACGCATTTTATCTCTTTGTCAACTTTATCGGGAAATATTCGATTGTGAATTTGAGCTATGACCCTTATAATAATAAGGTAAACTTTTAGCAGTCTGTCGGAAAACAGACTGTAATCAAATATAGAGGAATGAAGTGGATGGGAATAATGAAGTTGATATCGATTGTGGTACCTGTTTATAATGAAGAAGATAATATTCGTCACTTTTACGGTGCAATATGTGATGTTATGGAGAAGCTGTCCTATGCGTTTGAGCTGATTTTTGTCGACGATGGTTCTAAAGATAGCAGCCGTCAGATTCTGCGGGAATTAGAGATGAAGGATGAACGTGTGCAGCCAATTTTTCTTGCTCGCAATTTTGGGCATCAGCTGGCGCTGACCTGTGGTCTTGACCATGCAGATGGTGATGCGGTTATTATGATGGACGGTGACATGCAGCATCCGCCGGAGCTTATACCGGTGCTTGTTGAAAAATGGGAAGCAGGTTTTGAAGTTGTACAGACGATTCGTAAGACAACGGAAGGTGTATCGGCTGTAAAAAAGCTTACATCTTATTATTATTATAAGATATTAAATCTGTTATCGAGTGTACATATCCAGGAGGGAGGATCGGATTTCCGTCTTATGGATAAGGTGGTCGTTAGGTCTTTTCGCCGGTATAAGGAACATGGTCGCTTTATTCGTGGTATGATTGGTGCTATGGGATATAAGCAGACGCAGATTGAGTTTGTTGCATTAAAGCGTTTTGCCGGAGTATCGAAGTTTTCACCGCGCAAGATGCTGCATTTTGCCCTTGATGGAATACTTTCGTATTCAACACTGCCTTTGCGGTTTGGTTTGTATGGCGGTGTTCTTTGTGGCGGACTGAGTTTTGCACTTTTACTGCATGTACTTTATATCAAGTGGTTTACGCTGGACGCAGTTCCAGGCTGGGCGACAATTACAGGATGCATACTTTTTTTTGGTGGTGTACAGCTTACAATTCTTGGAATTATTGGAGAATATATCGGGCGTATTTTTGAAGAAGTTAAGAATCGGCCGCTTTATCTTATCGCCCGGGGAAAACCGAAAAATGGAGAAGATGTATAAAGAGTTTGGTTTCTTTTCATTTGGCGAAACCTGTTTTTGCACTGCTAATGACACGTTGTGAGTCGATCACTTTTGGTAAAGCTTTAGTGTATGTAGCGAGGTATCAAGTGAAGATCTTTTCAGATGAGCGAATGTAAGTATGGGAAGCTTTATATAGTAGATGGACAATGCCCAGGCAATCGCCATTAAAACATAGTAGCCTTTTAATAGAAATTTTATGTAAACCAGGAGGTAAAAATGAAGTATTTTCGCAGGTATGTATTTATTATAGCAGGTTGTCTGATTACGAGCATTGGATTTAATCTTTTTATTATACCAGCACATTTGTTGACAGGTGGGCTTAGCGGTGTAGCGATTATTTTTCACTATATGATGAACTGGCCGATTGGTGTTCAGCTCTTATTTCAAAATATACCAATTGTTTATTTGGCTTATCGTGTGTTTGGCAGGCAGTATGCATTTGATACAATTATTGGAACAGTCTTGTTTTCTGTCTGCATCGATGCGACGAACTTCCTTACGTATTACGAGGTTGTAAAGGATACGATGCTCAATGCTGTTTTTGGCGGAGTGATGGCTGGTATTGGTTTTGGGCTAGTTTTTCGTGTAAATGCGAATACAGGTGGTCTTGATGTCGTAGGAGCTGTTGTGAAGAAGTATTATTCCTATGATATGGGCTCTGTTATATTTGTTTTGAACTGTATGATTATTTTCATAAGTGCATGGTTGTTTAATCTTGAATCGGCACTTTTTACACTTATATCAATTTATCTTACAGCGGAGCTTACGAATCGTGTCGTTGTTGGTTTCAATCGGGAGAAATCTATAATAGTTATATCGCCAAAAGCAGAGGAGCTTGCTACAGTTATTATGGCTCATGTTAATCGTGGTGTTACCTTTGTAAAAGGCGAAGGTGCATTTACAAGGCAGAAAAAAAACATTTTATTTATTGTTGTAAGGCTTACGCAAGTAAGCAAAATAAAGCTCATTGTTGATGAAATTGACCCAACGGCATTTATGATTGTATCGGATACATCCGAGGTGTCTGGTCGCGGATTTACGCTTGATAGTGTAGGTGGAAAAACATATAAGGCTAATTAATTTTGTTGGCTAAAAGCAGGCATATCATCGAATAAAGATGATATGCCTGCTTTTGTATGAAACCATAAAATATTCACTTGCAATTTAATTACAAATCTTATACAATAATATTAAACAATAACAAATAATAAAAACAAAACAAAACAAAAGGAGATGCTGCAATGAATAAACGCGTTTGTACATTGAAAGAGAAAATGTTGGAAGAAAAAAGATTTGTTTCTATTGAGCAGGCACTCATCATAACAAAGTCCTATGAGGAAAATAAAGCAGAACCTGTTTCGATTAAGCGGGCAATGGCGCTAAAGGCAGCACTTTGTAATATGGAGATTGCGGTTACAGAGGGAGAACTTATTGTTGGAAACCGTACCAAGGGTGTGCGTTATGGCGTGGTTTTTCCAGAAAGTGGCAGTTCCTGGATTGATAAAGAATTTGAATCTCTGCCAATTCGGCCACAGGATCGTTTTAATGTACAGGAGAAAGATATTGAGCTATTTCGCAAGGTGATTGCACCATACTGGAAAGGGAAGTCTCTGGAAGATGTGATCCGGGAACGTTATGGAGAAGAAATCACAGCAATTGAAAAAGTTGTTAAAATCAATCAAAAGGATCATGCACAAGGACACATTTGTCCAGACTGCCGACTTTGGCTGGAAAAGGGGCCAGCTGGACTACGAAAAGACGCTGAAGAAGCTGCACTGAAAACCAGTGGAAATAAAAAAGATTTTTATCGTAGTGTTGTGATTGTCATGGAAGGCGTACAAATTTTTATAAAGCGGTATTCTGCTTTGCTGAGAAAAATGGCAAAAGAATGTACATCTACTGAATATAATGGTGAGTTGTATGCGCTTGCAGGTATTTGTGAAAAAATTGCGATGCAGCCACCGGATACGTTTCATGAGGCAGTACAGTCACTGTGGTTTTTGTTTGTTGCATTGCAGATGGAATCAAATGCATCGTCTTTTTCACCGGGACGTGTAGATGTGTACCTCTATCCATTCTATGAAAAAGATAAAAAGGCAGGGGCTGTTACAGAGGAACGGGCACTTGAAATTGTAGAATGCTTGTGGCTGAAATTCAATGAGATTGTCTATATGCGAAATCGTAACAGTGCAAAATATTTTGCTGGTTTTCCAATCGGCTTCAATATTGCACTGGGGGGGCTTGATAGCGAGGGACGTTCTATGGAAAATGAACTTTCTTATATTTTGCTCAAAGCACAGGAGGAAATTGGGCTGCCACAGCCAAATCTGTCACTGCGTCTTAATAAGGGAACCTCAGAGAAACTTTTGCAGGCAGCGATTCGAGTTGTGGCGAAGGGCAGCGGTATGCCGCAGTTTTTCAATGATACCTCGGTTATTAAGGGCATGCTGGATCTTGGCATTGCGCGTCAGGATGCGCTTGACTATGCAATCGTTGGCTGCGTTGAGCTTACGACGCAGGGAAACAGTCTCGGTTGGAGCGATGCGGCGATGTTCAATCTCAACAAGGCTTTAGAACTTACGCTGAATCATGGAGTTTGTCTGCTTACACAGGAAAAGCTGGGGCCTGACTATGGAGGACTTGAAACGTATACAACTTTTTCTGAGTTGGAAGGTAGTTTTGCCAGGATGATTGATTATTTCCTGGAACGTATGATTAAAGCTTGTGAACAGGTGGAAAAAGCACATATTGATATTTTGCCAACACCTTTTCTTTCTGCTGTAATTAATGACTGCATGGAAAAAGGACTTGATGTTACGCGTGGCGGTGCACATTATAATCTGTCCGGCATTCAGATGATACAAGTAGCAAATATTGCTGACAGCCTGGCAGCACTCAAGAAAATTGTCTATGATGAAAAGTATATCAATCGGGTGGAATTGATTCAGGCCTTGCAAAATAATTTTGTTGGTAAAGAAGCTTTGCGGGCAAGGCTGCTCAATAAAGCAGAGAAGTACGGTAATGATGTTGCCTGGGTGGATGCGCTTGGAACAAAATGGGCGCGTTATTTTAAAAATAAGTTAGGAAACTACAAGAATTATCGCGGTGGTCCATATCACACGGGAATGTATACCGTATCGGCCCATGTACCGATGGGAGAGAATGTCGGAGCGTCACCGGATGGCCGTTATGCGGGAACTCCGCTTGCTGATGGAGGGCTCTCACCGGTCTACGGCCGTGATATTAAAGGACCAACGGCTGTATTGAAGTCTGTGTCGAAGCTTGATAATGATCTGACGACGAATGGTGGTCTGCTCAACATGAAGTTTCTGCCGGAGTTTTTTGCAACAGAAAGCGGGCGTGATAAGTTTGGCAGATTCCTGCGTACTTTTGTTGATCTTGAGATACCGCATATTCAATTTAACGTTCTGCGGCGTGAGGATCTTCTGCTGGCAAAAAAGAACCCGGAGGCTTATCGCAGTTTGACAGTTCGTGTTGCTGGATATACTGCTTACTTTACGGAGCTTGATGGTAAATTGCAGGATGAAATCATTGCGCGTACATCCTATGACAAAATATAAGTAAAGTTTCAAAAGAATACTTGAAGTTTACGAATGAAAGATTTATAATAAAAAAAGAAAGCAAATTGTGTAAAAAAGAAAAGATAAAACAGGGGGAATTGCTATGTTGATTTTAGTCGATCATGCCGATATCAATGAAATTAAGGCACTTTATGAAGAGTTTCCATATGATGGCGTTACAACGAATCCATCTATACTGAAAAAGGTGGGGGGGAATCCGATGAAGGTGCTTAAAGAAATCCGTGCATTTCTGCCAAAGGAAGCAGAACTTCATGCCCAGCTTGTATCGCAGGATAAAGAAAGTATGCTAAGGGAAGCACAGCACATCTGGGATGAGCTCGGCAGTGATACGTATGTTAAGGTCCCGGTGACGCAAGAAGGCTTTAAGGCAATGGCGGCGATGCATGCAAAGGGAGTTAAAGCGATCACGGCGACGGCGATTTATACGGCGATGCAGGCTTTTATGGCAGCAAAGGCTGGAGCGAGATATACGGCGCCGTATGTTAATCGTATTGATAACCTTGGTGCAGATGGTGTAAAGACAGCAATAGATATTCATACAATGTTTTGTCTTCATGGACTTAAGGCGGATGTGCTTGCGGCAAGCTTTAAAAATTCTCAACAGGTTCTTGAGCTGTGTAAAGCGGGGATTGGTTCTATAACGGCTGCACCGGATATTTTGCGAAACCTTATCGTTTGTGCATCAACGGCAAGCGCCGTCGATGTTTTTACAAAAGATTTTGGTAGTATAGCTGGCGAAGGTAAGACACTGCTTGATTTTTAAAAGCTTTGGTATGAACGGAAGCAGAACGAGGATCGTAATGAGAAATGCTGTTTTCGTTCTGCTTTTGCTATAGAAAAATGTAGAGTTGTTTTAACGATCAGCTATGGAACAGGGTTGCATAATAACAGGTGCAATGATATAATAAGGAAAGTGTTTTCAGGTCATTAGAGTTGGGAACAGTATGACATTTAATACTGCATATGCAGGGATTTTTGACTATTTTTTCGTGGGATGAAAAAAGCAGGCCATACGGACAGCCGGGTCAAATGCCGAATTGGCAACTTTCGTTGCTTTATTGATTGAGCTGAAGCTCTAATTTTATAAGTTGGTTAAACAAACTGTGTAAAGTGACGTGTGTCACACTTGTGAAACAATCAATAAGAGTGGTAAAAGTAAATTCTTGCTATATAGACTCTGATGCTTACAGGTAAGAGCGGAAAAATTGTCCGGATACTTATTACTGTAGATGAACTCAAGTGAATGGAAGCGTGTGCTTACGTTTGGCTTGGGTTTTTTTGTGTGCAAAAATAAGAGAAATAAAGGACAGGAAAGAAGGCCGGATTTTGGTGGAAGAAAAGTTAAAATTATATGGGTTCAATAATTTGACAAAGTCGTTGAGTTTTAATATTTATGATATATGCTATGCAAAATCACAGCGGGAGCAGCATGATTATATTGAATATATCGATTCACAGTATAACTCGGAGCGTCTGACAAAGATTTTATTTCGGGTAACAGAAATGATTGGTGCGCATGTGCTTAATATTGCGAAGCAGGATTATGATCCGCAGGGAGCAAGTGTGACTTTTCTCATTGCGGAAGAAGCAGCGATTATCGCGGGACATAAGAAGCCAATGAATAAGCCAATGCGCGATACGGTTGTGGCGCATCTTGACAAGAGTCATGTTACTGTGCATACGTATCCTGAGTTTCATCCGGATACTAGTATAGCAACGTTCCGGGTAGATATTGATGTCGCGACATGCGGTGAGATCACACCGCTGAAGACGCTCGACTATCTCATTGGAAATTTCGATTCGGATATCATTACGATGGACTACCGTGTACGCGGTTTCACACGTGATGTGACAGGGAAAAAGCTTTTTATGGATCATAAGATAACATCAATTCAGGATTATATAAAGAAGGAAACACTTGATGACTATGATGCTGTTGATATTAATATTTATCAGGCCAATATTTTTCATACGAAAATGCTGATAAAGGAGCCGGATTTAAAAAATTATCTTTTTAATACGGATATTTATGAAATTCCGCCCAAAACAAGGTTGGCGATAGGTAACAGTTTGCGCCGTGAAATGATTGAAATTTACAGTGGAACAAATGTGTTTTGAGTTAAAATAAGGGGGAACAATCGAGCTCATGGAATATTATTCACAGGACAGAGCACCGGTTTTAGAGGCACTGCAAAAATTAAAGACAATGAGGCTGGTTCCGTTTGATGTTCCGGGGCACAAACGTGGACGGGGAACTCCGGAGCTTACTGAGTTTCTAGGGGAAAAATGTATGTCAGTCGATGTGAACTCAATGAAGCTTCTCGATAATCTTTGTCATCCAGTATCTGTCATAAAAGAAGCAGAAATGCTGGCAGCTCAAGCCTTTGGGGCAGCGCAGGCTTTTTTTATGGTTGGTGGTACAACTTCGGCGGTACAAACTATGGTCCTTACTGTCTGTAAACGTGGTGATAAGATTATTTTGCCGCGTAATGTACATCGCAGTGTGATTAATGCAATGATTCTCTGTGGAGCAGTTCCGGTCTATGTGAATCCTCAGATGGACCATAATCTGGGGATATCGCTGGGCATGCGCCTTAGTGAAGTAGAAAAGGCAATTCAGGAAAATCCTGATGCTAAGGCTGTTTTTATCAATAATCCGACTTACTATGGCATCTGTTCG
>JBAYAD010000046.1:0-13747 GCA_041669965.1 Selenomonadaceae bacterium | reverse complement strand
TTGTCCGCATCCTGGACAATTTCACAGAGCTTACAACAGAGCTTACAACAGAGCTTACAACAGAGCTTATAGCAAGGAAAAAGCAGTATGAATATTACCGGGATAAACTGCTGACCTTTAAGGAGCTGGGCGCATGACTACTACATACAATATGGTTGCCAGCATGGCGGAAAGCACGGTCGTGGCAGAATATGTGCGTGAAGCAGCCGCAGCCTATGAATATCAGAGTGAGGCAGCGCTGGAACAGGAGTTTATCAGCCAGCTCGAATCGCAGGGCTACGAATATCTGCCGATTCATAATGAATCTGCGCTGATCGCCAATCTGAGGCATCAGCTGGAATTTTTGAACGACTATACATTTTCTGAGCGTGAATGGGAGACCTTTTTTCAGGAATCCATCGCTAATGCAAATGAGGACATCGTGACTAAAACGCGGACAATCCAGGAAGATCATGTGAAGATCCTGCACCGCGACGACGGCACAAGCAAGAATATTACGCTGATCGACAAGAAGAACATTCACAACAACCGACTGCAGGTGCTGAACCAATATCAGGAAACAGGCGGCAGCCACGATACGCGCTATGATGTGACGATTCTTGTAAACGGCCTGCCGCTGGTCCATGTGGAGCTCAAGCGGCGCGGTGTTGCCATTCGTGAGGCATTCAATCAGATCAAGCGCTACCAGCGCGACAGTTTCTGGGCGGCCAGTGGCCTTTATGAATACGTGCAGATCTTTATCATTTCCAACGGGACGCATACGAAATATTATTCGAATACAACCCGGCTGAGCCATATAAAAGAAATGGACAAGGGCAGCAAAAGCAAGAGTAAAAAGACCAGCCACAGCTTTGAGTTTACCTCGTACTGGGCTGACGGGAAGAACAAGGTTATTGCCGACCTGATCGATTTCACCAAAACCTTTCTAGCGAAGCATACACTTTTAAATGTTCTGACCAAATACAGCGTGTTTACAGCAGAGCATCTGCTGTTGGTCATGCGTCCTTACCAGATTGCAGCTACAGAGAAAATCCTGTCGCGTATTGAAGTTTCTACTAATTACAAGCAGACTGGTACGATTGAAGGCGGCGGCTATATCTGGCATACGACGGGCAGCGGCAAGACGCTGACGTCATTCAAGACGGCGCAGTTGGCAACAAAGCTGCCTTATATCGATAAGGTCCTTTTCGTCGTTGACCGCAAGGATCTGGATTACCAGACGATGCGGGAATACGACCGCTTTGAAAAAGGTGCGGCCAACAGCAACAAATCGACGCGGGTACTGCAAAAGCAGCTCGAAGATTCGGCTGCGAATATCATCATTACGACAATCCAAAAACTCGATGTATTCATCAGTAAGAATAAAAAGCACGATGTCTATAAAAAGCATGTCGTCATCATATTCGATGAGTGCCATCGCTCACAGTTTGGTAATATGCATCAGCAGATCACGAAACACTTCAAAAAGTATCATTTGTTTGGCTTTACTGGTACGCCGATTTTTGCTATGAATTCCAGAAACGGGGGCAATCCACTTCTTAAGACGACCGAGCAGGCATTTGGGGAAAAACTTCATACCTATACGATTGTCAATGCCATCAGCGATGCCAATGTTTTGCCGTTTCGCATTGATTATTTTGATACGATTCGGGAAAAAGAAGGCACGCAAGATAAAAAGGTTTCAGCCATCGATAAGGCAAAAGCACTGGGCGCGCCGCAGCGCATCCGTAAGATTGTTGCCTATACGCTGGAACATTTTGACCAAAAGACAAAGCGCAACAGCTTTTATTCACTCAAGGGGCAGCGGGTAGCCGGGTTTAACTCGATTTTTGCCGTGAGCTCCATTCCGGTTGCGATGCAGTATTACCAGGAGTTCAAGCGCCAGCTCGAAGAAAACGGACGCAAGTTGACGATTGCTACGATATTCAGCTATCAGGCAAATGAAGAAGATCCGGATGATCTCATTGCCGATGAGGATTTTGATACGGGCCGTCTGGATCAGACCTCACGAGATTTTCTGGAAGCGGCTATTGCTGATTACAATGAAGATTTCCATGTCAATTTTGATACTTCGGCGGACAAATTCCAGAACTACTACAAGGATCTCTCACAACGAGTGAAAGATCGTGAGGTTGATATTCTGATCGTTGTTGACATGTTACTGACCGGTTTTGATGCGACGACGCTCAACACCTTGTGGGTCGACAAAAACCTGCGCCATCATGGGCTGATCCAGGCATTTTCCCGTACGAACCGCATTTTGAATTCGGTTAAGACCTATGGGAATATCGTCTGTTTCCGAAACTTAGAGAAGGAAACAAACAATGCGATTGCCTTGTTTGGTGATAAGGATGCCGGTGGCATTGTACTGCTCAAAAAATATGAAGCATATTACAATGGTTACGATGAAGATGGTAAGCATAATGATGGCTATACTGAACTTATTGAGAAATTAGAGCAGGATTTCCCTGTGGGAGAAGCCATTATCGGCGAGCAAAATCAAAAGGATTTCATCGCCTTGTATGGATCGATTCTGCGTCTCAAGAACATCCTGACAGCCTTCGATCAATTTGCTGGACAGGAAATATTGTCCAGCAGGGACTTTCAGGATTATCAGAGTATCTATATCGATCTGTACCAGGAATTTACGAAGGACAAGGCTGGCGATAAGGAAAACATCAACGAAGATATTGTTTTTGAAATTGAGCTCATCAAGCAGGTCGAGATTAACATTGATTATATCCTGATGCTGGTGGCGAAATATCACGATTCGAACTGCAAGGATAAGAGCATTCTTACGACGATTACCAAAGCTGTGGATTCGAGCTTGCAGCTGCGTAGCAAGAAGGAACTTATTGAAACCTTCATCAAGACAATCAACGCATCTAGTAAGGTCGAAGAAGATTGGCGAGACTTTGTCAAAGAGCAGAAAGAAGCGGATCTATCCAAGCTCATTGTCGAGGAAAAACTCAAGCCGGAGGAAACCAAGAACTTTGTCGATTTGTCGTTTCGTGATGGCGTGCTCAAAACGACTGGCACGGATATCGATAAGATCCTGCCAGCGGTATCGCGGTTTGGCAGCAGTAACCGGGCGGAGAAGAAGCTGGGGATTATTGAAAAGCTGAAGAAGTTCTTCGAGAAATATCTTGGGATAGTTTGAGGATGAGGATTTCATAAATCAAGGAGGTCAAAATGTAATGTGTGAATATGAACGGAAACACAAAGAAGATTTACCTGTTTTAGCAATATGTTATGACTTTGACAAGACGTTATCTCCAGATGATATGCAGGCGCAAGGCTATATTCAATCTGTGGGGTACGATAGTAAGGATATTAAGAAGTTTTGGGAGGAATCTAATGGGATGGCGCATGCGAATGATATGGATAGCAATTTGTCCTATATGTATAAGATGGTTTATGAGGCAGAAGGAAGATTTGTTTTTAATAAAAAGGCACTCATGGAATATGGTTCTAAAGTCAGCCTTTTTCCAGGCGTTGGGGAATGGTTTAATAGAATCAATGAATATGGTAGAAAGCATAATGTAATTGTTGAACATTATATTATTTCTTCGGGGCTTAAGGAAATGATTGAAGGAACCAAATTAGCTAAAGAGGGTGTTTTTGAAAAGATCTATGCCAGTTCATTTTTCTATAATGAAAAAGGTGTTGCTAAATGGCCGGCACAAGTAATCAATTATACCAGTAAAACTCAGTTCTTATTTCGCATAGAGAAGGGGGTTTTAGACATCAATGATTCAGGGGTAAATGAATATTTTCCGCCGGAACAAATACGCGTTCCATTTAGAAATATGGTGTATATTGGTGACAGCGATACGGATATTCCATGCATGAAATTGGTTAATTCTTATGGAGGACACTCAATCGGCGTATATGATCCATCGACTGGTAATAAGGAAAAAGTTTACAAAATGATAAAAGATAATCGGGTTCGGTATTTCGCGGAAGCAGATTATTCCTATGGAAAGAAGCTGGATTTGCTGATAAAAGATATTATTAAGAAAACAGCAGCATATGAGGTTCTTGAGAATAAACATATTGATGCATGCCAAGAAGTGAAAGAGCATTTGCGAAATAAGAAACAATAAGATTGTTGAGTCGAGCATGTTGTCTTTAAAAGTATACATTTATAAACCCTCCTGCTATACTAAAGACTGATATAGTAAGAGGGTTTGTTATTTTTATTTTCCGATTGATTTTCAAGATGATACAAGGCTGAGAATATATTTTGTATTGGAGGTTGGGATTGAACTATCAGGAACTTTCGGATAGTTCAAATTGGGGGTATTATGAGTAAAGTAGCGTATGTTCGGGTCAGCAGTAAAGATCAAAATACTGGGTGCCAACATAAGGTATTGGAGAAATATGAGATAGATCGTTTTTTTGAAGAAAAAATCAGCGGGAAAGATATGAATCGACCAGAACTTAAAAAGCTGCTCGACTGGGTGTGTGAAGGTGATATGGTTTATGTTGAGAGTTTTAGCCGGCTTGCTAGGAACATGTTGGATCTATTGAAGATTGTAGATGTACTGACGCAAGAGAAGGTTGGGTTTATCAGTTTAAAGGAATTCATTGATACCACGACGCCGGCCGGTCGACTTCAACTAGGGGTATTTGTAGTTATCTATCAGTTTGAACGCGAAGGTTCGAAGAAACGTCAGCGGGAAGGCATTGATTTAGCTTTAGCAAAAGCCAGAACGTATGGTAGGCCGAAAATAGGTATTGATCAAGCTTTTGTTGATGCCTACAGACAGTGGCGAATGAAACAAATAACGGCTGTAGAAGCTATGCGTTTGGCTGGGATGAAGAAAAACACATGGTACAATCGAGTGAAGGAATACGAAGCCAATTCTGCTTCGGAGGAATAGTAGAATATTAGCCTGATTTCTTGTGTAACGTTCTCTTAAAAAGTATGAGAAGGCAATCATGTCGGTTGAGTATTCAGTAAACAGGTATCCTTATAATAGTCGTTGTAATTGTGCTTGCTTTGGTAAGGGATGTGAGTTTTTTATATAAACAACGGTAGCCCCCCCATAGCTTCTCCTAAGGAAATGATTGATAGAGACAATTATTTTAGGTTGTTAATTGCATATTGCAAAAATTAAAAAATGATATAATGTTGTTGTATTGTCAATTACATGAAAAGTATGGTGAGAAAAATTAAGTCGTAAGGAGAAAGCAATGGATGATAAAGAGAACGTAAAATCAATTTTTGAGTTTATTAAAGAACTTGGTGCACTTAAAACCAAAATTGTAAATGATATTGTTACACAGCCGTGGTATCGATATGTGAAAGATATTCCATATGATGATGAATATGTTTTTTTTCATTATCGTGATATAACAGCAGATGATGAAAGTGAAGATAAGATGGATGATGATATCATTCTTTCTGTGAAGAAACCAGAATTTATTTCTTGTCCCGAACCAAGTCTTATCATACGTTCTTGGCTGGAACCAATGTGGGATCGTTTTGATGAAACGGTTAAAGTGAAGAAATTGCGGCTTAAGGAAAACATAAAACAAGAAGAGTCACAGAGTCTAGGTGTGCCTGCCGCAAAAACGAGTATAGAAGAAACTGAAATAGATTCGCATAAAGAGCAATTTGAAAAATTTCAGGATAATCCATCAAGAGTTCAGGCTTATGGATTATGGATTAAGCAACGCGAAAAATGGGCGGAGAATCAGGTTTGGGTTAATCGTATTCGGGAATTATTTATTGAGTTATATCAGTTAAATATGGATTTGAAGCAGAATTCGGAAACGCAAGAATTGATGATTGGTAATGGTATTTTTATAGACAAGGAGCATCCAAATATTCATCATCCTATTTTATTAAAACGTGTCCGTATTACTTTCGATGCGGAAAAAAACGAAATTTTTATCCGCGATTCTAATATAAATTCAGAACTATATACTATGGTTTTTACAACGCTGGAGGGCGTTAATCATACGGTTGTGCCTAAATTGCAAGAGGACTTGGATAAGGGAGGCTATCATCCGTTAGACCGAAATGATGCGTATGGCTTTATGAAGTCATTACTGCATAGTCTTTGTGCAGAGAGTAAGTTTATTGAAGAAAACGAAAAAATCCCAACGGGGACGAAGGATCGGTTCTTTTTACAGGTGAAACCGGTATTGTTTATGCGCAAGAAATTGGATGGACTATCAAAATTTGTTGATAAAGTTATAGAGAATATTGACAATACAGGATATGTACCACAATCTATCAGAGCGATTGCAGGAGATCATCAAGAAGAGCCGGTGGCAGATACATCGAAATCCACTATAGATCAACAGCTTGCGGAAGTAGGCGGAGAAGATATTGATATATTGTTAGCAAAGCCGGCAAATAGGGAACAATTGGCTATTGCACAGCAAATAGAACACCATAACTCTGTGTTAGTGCAGGGACCTCCAGGAACAGGCAAAACGCATACAATCGCTAATTTAATGGGACATTTTCTTGCTAATGGTCAGAGTGTGCTCGTTACGAGCTATACGAAAAAGGCACTGTCTGTACTTAAAGATAAGTTGCCTGAACAACTACAGAGTCTTTGCGTATCGGTTCTTGATGACACCAATAAAGATATGGAACGTTCTGTTAATGGGATAACAAATTATATTGCAAGTTATAATTCTCATGAGTTAAAAAGGAAAATGGATGATGCACAACAAGCACGACGTGAAATTATAAAAAAATTGTCGGATGTGCGTAAAAAGATATATCAGATTCAGTACAAGGAATATAAAGACTTGATCTATAATGGTGAAGGAATCTCGCCGACAGATGCAGCTCGATTTGTTTATGAACATACAGAAGAATATTCAAATATTATACCAGGAAAGGTGCTTATAGGAAGACCACTTCCTCTGAGTTTTGAAGAAATAGCAAAACTTTATCATAGTAATCAAGTCATTTCTTATCAAGAAGAGCAGGAATTAAAAAATGACTTGCCAGATCCGAGAAACATACCTGAGCCAGATTGGGTAGGCGAATTGTTGATTGTAAAAGAAAAAGCAATAGAGCATATTCAAGGGATAGCAAAACAATTGAATATGCAGGTGGAATTTACTGGTGATGTACTTAAACTGACACAGGTAGACATGAATTTAGAGATTTTATTACCCCTTGCAGAAAAGGATAATATTCAAGAGCTCCAGAAATATCTTAATTCATTTGAAACTATAGAGGATTGGAATATTTATGCAGCTGTTGATGGCAAAAGAGGTGGTGGACATCGAAATTGCTGGAATGTGCTATGCAAAAGTATTGATAGAACGGTAAAAATTTCAGGAGATGTAATTAGTGAAGAATTTGGTAAGGAAATAATTATTTCGTCGGATGCTAATATAGAAGAAGTTCTCAACGTTATTGAGAAAATGCGGGTTATTTATGAAGAAAGTGGGAAAATAAGCCATATCAAGAGATTTTTCAATAAAGCCTATGATCAGGTTGATTGTTGGGTGAAAATCAATGGTGATCCCATAGGATCAGCTGAAGAATGTACATTGATACTGGATTACCTGAAATTAAAGCAAACACGAGAACAGTGCGGGCGATATTGGGACGATTTACTTGTAAAACATGGAGTGCCTAAATTTATAGAGTTAGATTGTTCAGAGCCGGAGAATGTTGCACAAAAATCTGTTTCTAAGATTCAACGGTATCTTGACTGGTATGATCATGAATATACTCAGTTAAATGAACTTATGAATGGGACAGGCGTGAGTCTAAACCAAATTATGCCAGAAAACCCATTTGCGAACGATGCTGAAAGAATTAGGCAGGTTCTAGTTGGTGTGCGTGAGATAATGCCTAAGGTTTGTGAGATACAGATAAGCTACTGTGAATATAATAGGGTTTGTGGTGAACTTGTTGCAGCAAACAGTGAGATCGAGCGTTTGAAGACAAATAAAGCGGTGCTTTGTAGCAATCTAATTCATGCGTGGGCTAATCATGATATGGTAAGCTATGATGACATTTATCGTAAGATGGTGCTTCTTTATAATAAAAATGAAGTTCAGCATAAACGTGCAGCATATCTCGACAATATTTATGAAGTAGCACCAGAATGGGCTGAAAGCATCCGTATGCGTTTAGGAATACATGGCGCGGATAAAGTACCGGAAAATATTAGTGAAATATGGAAATGGAAGCAGTATGAAGCCATGTTACAGGAAATAATAAATCAGCCTTTTGAGGAGTTACAGAAAGAAAACCGTGAGCTAAGTCAGAGTTATCGTAAGGAGACCGCTCGGGTAGCGGAATATAGTGCATGGTATCATTTGCTGCAGCGGACGGAAAAAAATAGGAATATTCAGCAGAACTTAGTTGGTTGGCAGCAAATCACGAAAAAAATTGGTAAAGGAACAGGGAAAAGGGTGCCTATGCTTCGTGCAAAAGCTATGGCGCTTATGGCTGACTGTCAGACCGCAGTTCCTGCATGGATAATGACAATTGGGACTGCATTGAATAGCTTAGATCCGATTAATAATCAATTTGATGTTGTTATTGTAGACGAGGCAAGTCAAGCGGACATATCGGCATTGACGATGCTATATCTCGGGAAAAAGGTAATAATTGTTGGTGATGATAAACAAGTAAGTCCACTTGCTGTTGGCGAGGAACTCAGCCAGGTAGATCATCTCATTCAGATGCATTTGGAAGGAAAAGTTCCGAATGCTACAGTGTACACGGGGACTACATCGCTTTATGATATTGGGAAACAAATATGTCATCCGTTGATGCTTCGTGAGCATTTCCGTTGTGTGCCTGATATTATTGAATTCTCAAATATCTATTGCTATGATGGAAAAATCAAACCATTACGTGATAACAGTAGTTGCACTCTTTTGCCGGCAGTTGTTGATTATCATGTTTCTGGAATACGGGATGCTCGAAGAAAGACAAATCAGGTAGAAGCAGATGCGACAGTGGCATTGATTCAAACAATGGCTAATAATTCTGAGTATAAGAATAAGAGCATTGGTGTGATTTCCTTGTTGGGTAATGACCAGTCCAAGCTTATAACAAATTTGCTATTGAAGAATAATGTTGATATGAATGAACATGATATTCTTTGCGGGGATGCATCTCAATTTCAGGGAGATGAACGGGATGTTATTATTCTAAATATGGTCGATAGTAATGAGAAGGAGACACCAGTCCGTCTTGTACGAGATGATAAAACGTGGCAGCGTTATAATGTTGCTGTCAGTCGTGCGAAGGATCAGATTTGGATTATTCACTCGTTGTCGCGGGGGAAAGACTTGAATGTCGAGGATGTTCGTAGCTATTTGCTGAAATATGCGGCGAATCCGCATGAATTGGAACAAGAGAGAGAAAAAATTAAGCAAAAAGCAGATTCTCCTTTTGAAGAAGCGGTTGCTGGAACGTTGGTTGCTCATGGATATGATATTGTTCAGCAGTGGCCTGTCGGGAAGTATCGAATTGATATGGTAGTTCGTGATGGCAATGAGAAAGTAGCTTTGGAATGTGATGGCGAACGTTATCATAGTGGAGAGCAGAAGGTTCGTGAAGATATGGAAAGGCAAACTATATTAGAACGGCTTGGATGGCACTTCATCCGTTTGCGTGGCAGTGAATATTATAGCAATCCTGAACAAGCAATGATACGCGTCATGCAGAACCTGAAAGAACAGAATATACAACCTTCGGCGATAAAAACGGCAATGATGGAGGATACTGAATTGGTGCAAGAGCTGAAACGGAAAGTGACAGAGACCTTAAATCGTGACGAAAAGGTAGCTGAAGGTATCGAACTATCACGAAAACATCTAGTTTTTGCTTAATTTGGGAATGAAAAATTCACATAAAGAAAACGAAACAAGATAAATCTTTATAGTATTTAGGTAGGGCAATGGCAGAATCAGTGTGAGATGTAGGTAAGATCCAGATAAATGAGGTGGCTAATTATTTGTTTGTGCCAGTGATTTGGTAGTATATATTTATTCAGACGCTGTTAAAAAAACGGAGCGCTCGGAGGCAGAAGCTAATTACAGACTAAGTAAATTAATAAATAAGTTTTATTGCCTAGGAAAGGATGCTAAATATGTATGAAATTGAAGCAAAACGGTTGAAGCAAAATACGGAGATTATGGAAAACACATTTAAAGCTAATGATTTGAAAATAATGGGTTTTAGTGTAAAGGCTGAGGAAGATGGAAACTGTAGTTTTTTGATTGAGATAAGTGGCGGGAAAATAGAGGAGTGTGTTTCTGTTAAGGTAAACTTATACGATTCCGCTGGGGATGTTTTTGATATAAAAGATGTGTTAGTGACTGAAAGCTTTGGTGGTTATGATGCACTAAAACTTGAGTTTTATGATGAAAAAGTTTTTGAAAAAGTTGTTAGTGCAAGAATTTATGTCGTGGTATAAATGGATAAGTGTTGACAATCCATCCTTATAATAGTCGATGTAATCGTTCTTTCCCCGATTCAGGGTGTGAGCTTTCATCGGAGAAAGCATTTTCTACATAAACAACGGCGGTATTAATATTTCCTGCTGCAGCAATAGCTGCTACAGACATCAATTTGTTTCTATTGGTGACGTCAATGAGAAAAAACGTTCCAAATAGCAGGGAGTAATTGATAGAAGCTGATACATCTAAAAAGATTGCATCTTCATGAATTGTGATTTTTCATAGGATATGAGTGGAGAATATAAATAATGAATGAGAATATCTGCATATTTTAAATGGGGGGGAACCCAAGAACAGCGGCATGTTTTGGCTTTGCTGTACAGAATAAGAAAACGTCTGGTTGGCAGATTGGATCAATGAAAAGGATGGCGGCAGAATAAGATGCCAAGGAGGGCTTGTTTTTCTTGGCGAATTTTTTAGCTGCAAGTGACATGCTCCTATATCAAGATTTAGCACAAATTAAAATGAGAAATTCTTTAGCTTATTAATTAGCAAATCGGTATTTGCGTTCGTACTCATCTGGGATAAATAATTGCAATGGCTGTGAATGCTCACTATGTTATAAAAGGTTTCAATATATTCGAAAACCAAACGGTCCGCATGAGTATAATCACGGATTTTTAAACGATGCAATCACTCGCGCTTAAGAAGTGAATGAAAAGATTCAATATCTGCATTATCGTGAGGATATGCTTTTTTAGAGTAAATAAGCTGTATTTGTTCAGTTGCTTTGTGGTGTTTTTTTGAAACATAATTGACTAAAAAAAGGCGCTGTCGCATGAAGTGATTTTTTACGTCTGCGGCGGCGCTCTTTTTTGTCACAAAAACTGACTTTATAAAAATGTTGCAGTTTTGATTTTAATCAAGACCACAATATTTATTATAGAGCCACAAAAAGGAGTTGCTTTTCAGCAACTCCTAAAATTTCCTCTGGAGCGGGCAAGGAGAATCGAACTCCCATAATCGGCTTGGGAAGCCGATATGATGTTATTTTAAGATCGGATACTATGCTGTAAAAAAGTATTGTGAACCATTGATATATAAGGAAATAAAGCAGCTTTTGCTTTTCCAGTGCAGAGCCTTTTTTTACGAATGCTTTCAGTTATTTTGACTGATTTTCCATCATTTTTTCAGCGATAAGGTGCAGATAAGGTGCGATATAGCTGTAGAGTGAAAGTTCACTTTTATGTGGCTTATGAGTTGAGTTGTATGTTAGGATCAAAAAAGTTGCTCGATTTGGTTGGTTTTAGTCGTAAAATCTTTAATGAGTTGCTGGAAATAGTTTTTGAATTGAGTCTTGACTATGGAGGCGTCGACTGTTTTTTGTTCATGTTGAGAGTTCTGAATATAAGTATTTAACTTATATTTATTTAAGGTAATACCATAAAAAACCTTAACATTGCGAGTGTTTTCTTTTAAATCGTAAATGCTGACGGCTTTATCTCTTTTTACATAAAAAACTGGAGAAATTTTTTTGGATAATAAGTCGGTTAAATTCTTAGAAAGGTCACAGATATTCGTTTTATCGGTATTGTGCCAAGCAGTATATGCCTGAATTAAATCATCTTTTGTAGTATAGTTCAGTTTATCAATAGAGAGTTTTGTAGCAAGATTTTTTCGCAAAGTATCATTTTTGCTTCCTTCAATAGTTTGATTATCAATGATAGTTTTAATTTTTTCCTCGGGAATATTAGAAGTGGTATTTGTGCAGAACTTCTCTAGGAATGTAGCAAGGGATTCTTCCTGAGTAAGAGGATGATCAGAAGCTGAAATCATATTTTGGTGGTGCGACGCCTTATCACTATCATCACTTTGTTCATCCATGAAACAGTATATGGATGTTAAAACAATGAAAAGTGCTTCAAATGGAAATAAATAAGAAAAACTATTTTGAGAGATATCACCCTTGAAGTCGATGAGATCATAAGAACTATCTTCAGGGAGATCAGCTAATACTTTGCGTGTTTTAGCAAGGTCATCTGTAATGTATATATAGTGAGTTATGCTATCGTGGGTAATTGTGCCAAAAATTGGATCATCAAGGATCTTGAATCTTTTAGAAGAAATTAATTTTTTGAATAGGCTGAGATCTTCACGCCCTGTTAGAGGGGTGTCATCGATGTTGATAGTTGTAGCTATAAAATCGTCGCTAATTCTAGAAGTGGCAGATTTAAAGTCCGATAATTCAGATAGCGTATATTGATAACAGATGGGATGAAGTAATGACTTTGCTGCATTAATATTAGTATTTAGTCCATATGCCATTGCTTCTAATTCGAGATCTGTGAATGATGATGCAAAAATAGAGCGAAGTAGAGATTTGATAAAAAGCTTGTTTGTACAGTGAATGACGGTTAATTTGTGGTGTGATAAAGTTGAAGTCATGCGAAAATTCGTTCCCAGATATGAAATAGCAATTAGATGGAAGAATTTAGAAATTGTTTTGATATTGCCGTTTGAAATAGTATAGAGAATAGTGGATATATTGTCATAGGCATTACTAGTTGATGAAATATGATTTTCGATGGGTGGGGCAATAATATTGCGTACATGAAAATAAGAAAATAACGATGAAGATAATTGTAATTGTCGATAAACTTCTTCGGTTATTTTTACAATGGCACTATTTTGTCCATCCGAAGTATCGTTTTGTGCAATGATTTTAGAAAGCAATTCAGGAGAAAGTTTGTGTAATAAATATGTAGCAGCTATTAGACGAACAAAAGTGAATGGAGGAGATATATTCGGGGGGGCTTGGTTAAGAGAAGTTTTATTATAGCTGTTTCTTTGATACCAATAAAAAATACCGGATAATTCAAGTAGTGTTGGAGGCAAAACTTGAAAGAGCGATAGACCACTAATCACAGCTTTTTGGGGATCGTGTGGCCAGGTTTGATCTTTGAGGAATTGTTCTTGCTGTTTGTCACTTAAATAAGGACAGTATGTAAGTAGATTTTCCAAATCGTTTTTGGTAAAAATAAATGATTGGAATTGATTTGAATAATAAAATATATTATTGTCAAATAGATAAGGCGTGATATTGTTTTTAGGAAAGATGCATTGAGCTATACATTGGAAAAAATTCATGCTTTTTTGACGACAGTCGCTATTAGGACAAACTCGTTTAATATAGTATTCTAGATTATTAAAATATTTAGTTGTAGTTTGCTCTGCGGTTTTCAATGAGGATGTTTTAGAAGCTGCTTTATAAATTTTCTGAAACATAATGAGTCTGCTGCGTTGATTTATATCTAGATTTCCGGTATTTACTCTTGGTAATGAA
>JBAYAD010000045.1:0-13838 GCA_041669965.1 Selenomonadaceae bacterium | reverse complement strand
TCAAAAGACCAGACATATCCTTGATACAGATGGACTGAACACCCATTTTTTCAAGCTTAATTGCAAGATCAACAAAAGTTTGATTTGTATGTACAGGACTTACAGTATATACGAGGCAGCCTTGCACATGAGGTTTTTCTTTACAACCAAGAGCTGCGTCAATTGCCGTCTTTAAGTTTGTTACATCATTAAGTGCATCAAATATACGGAATACACCAACACCGTGTTCAGATGCTTTTTTTACGAAGGCTTTAACAACATCATCAGAATAATGATTGTATCCGAGAAGGTTTTGGCCTCTAAGAAGCATTTGAATAGGAGTTTTGAGATTTGCTTTTAATGTATCAAGACGTTCCCAAGGATCTTCACCGAGAAAACGAAGGCAAGTATCGAATGTAGCTCCGCCCCATGCTTCAAGTGCATTGTAGCCAATTTTGTCCAATGCTGCTAACTGCGGTAACATATCTTCGATACGCATACGCGTTGCAACGAGGGATTGATGACCATCACGTAAGACGGTTTCAGTAATTTTTACAGGTTTTTTCTCCATTTTAAAACACTCTCCCTTGATTATAATAACATAAGTCCAGCATATTGCTAAACACATAAATCTGCACAGGATTTTGTAGTTATATATCATGAAATACGGCATAGATACTACAAACTCCAAACCCCAAACAAATTTATATCACAAATACAGTATAGGTACTAAATTAGGCATTGTCAATATAAATTGTGATTTTTTTAACACAATCTTACAGCTGATTATGATAGGTAATTTATAACATAATTGCAATAAATAGTAAGAAAATTCATACGGAATTATTTTCTTTTGGAAAAGGGATCCACAGTGCCACAAGAGCTGCAAAAAAAATTGGTAAGGTGGTAAGTGTAAGGGCATTGTTAAGGCCGATATGATCGCCAAGTGCAGCTGTGAGAGCTGTACCAATGCTGCCAATTCCGAAGGAGAGTCCCATCATCATACCAGATGCAATACCAGCGTGATTTGGCAAAAGACGTTGCGCCCATATGAGCGAACTTGGCTGAGGGGCCTGTAATCCAGCACCACAAAGAAAAAGGGCAAGGAGTGAGAAGGCATCAATTATTGCATGTGTGAAAAAATAATAGGTTGGAAAGACACCAACTAATAATGAAAGAATGATGATTTTTTTGTGACCGATACGGTCACCCAAATAACCGCCAATAAGTCCACCGGCAGCGGCACCAACAAGAAAAATCGTAAGCATACCGCCAGCGAAAGTGGGAGTATCACCACGATTTATCAGAAGCAGGGGCAAAAAGGTTGACATAGTAACATGTGTCCAGGCGCGTAGTGCCATGGCTGTATTTAGCTTAATAACTGAAGAACTGCATAAAAGTGTGCGCAGATTCAGTTCTTCGTTGTCGGCATCCTTTTGATTGTCTTGTTTCGTAGAAATACGATACAGTCTTGTGTAATAATAGGCAAAACTTAGCAATAATCCGGGGATAATGAGTATAGGCAGAGATTTCAAATCATAGGATTGAGTAAAATATACAATGATGAGCGGGGCAAAGGCAAATCCGATATTACCACCGGCGACATACTGTGAAAGAGCAAGTCCAAGATTTTTATGATTGGCAACTTTACTTACAAGTGTTGAACCTAGCGGATGAAAAGAGGATACAGCCAGTCCGGACAGTGCAATGATAATAAAAAGTGAAATTTTTGTTGTAACGTAGCCTGCCATACAGATAAAGAATGCACCAAATGGAATTGCAATAAGCAATAATTTACTGAGATTCCGTTTGTCCATGAGATAGCCAAAAAAAGGCTGCAATACATTTGAGGTGAAGGACATAACCATGACAAGGAGGCCACTCATTGTAAGTGACAAATCAAGACGCGGCATGATGATTGGCAATAAAACAGGAAGGAAGTTGCAATAAAAGTCGTTGAAAAAATGGCCGATTGACAGTAATATTACATTGACCTTCTGTTTTGTAGATGGATTACTCAATGAGAATTAGCAGAAGAACTCTTAGTGGACATATCAGGTTTTTTTTCTTCGCGGATAATGGTAACGGCCTGTTTTGCATTATCAACAATTTCTATGTTTTTAAGACTATGTTCGAGACGATTATGAATCGTCTCAAGGTAAATCTGGCGGAGTTTTGTCTGCTCCGTTAGTTCATCGGGTGTAAGTCCTACCGTACGTTTCTTTTTTGCTAGTGCATTGATGGATTGGATAAGTTCAGTTGTAATCATAAAATCTCCTTTATTTTTTATAACAGGTTTCTTTGATAAGGCCGTGATAAGCTGAGAGTAATTTACGCGTGACCTTACCTGGATTACCATCACTAATGGTGTTGCCGCTAATAGATACGACGGGGGTGATTTCAAAGCTCGTACTTGTAATAAAAGCTTCGTCAGCAGTAAGAGCAAACTGCGGGGTAAAGGCTTTTTCAACGACAGCAAGACTAAGTTTTGGTACACATTCGTCCAAAAGAATAGAGCGTGTGACACCTTTTAAAATCAAGTTGTCGCTGGGGTGAGTCCAAATAATACCATCTTTTACAATAAAAAAGTTACTGCTTGAGCCTTCGGTAACAAAGTTTGTATCTTGACGGAACTGTATCGCTTCCTGACAGCTTTTTATATGAGCTTTCTGTTTTGCCAGCACATTTCCAAGCAGGTTAATTGTTTTGATATCGCAGCGAAGCCAGCGAAGATCTTCTGTCCAAATGGCATGAATGCCATTTTCCTGCCAGTCCGTGTGGATGGCGGAAGGACGAATCGTCATGCTTAAGTGTGGTATGATCTTGTCGGGAAAAGAATGTGTACGAGGCGACGTACCGCGTGTGATTTGAAAATAGACTATGCCATCTTTAACCTGGCTTTTATGAATAATATCTTTATGGATCGCTATGAGTTCCTCGTCCATGTAAGTCATTGGGATAGAAAGTTCACGCAGAGAACGTATGCATCTCTTAAGATGGCGGTCGAGTGCAAAGCATTTACCATTATAGACATGTGTGACCTCATAGATGCCATCACCAAACTGGTAGCCGCGGTCTTCGATACACACTTTTTTTTCTGTCAGATCAATAAATTCTCCGTCAAAGAATCCAAGTTCTTTCATATGAGAAGCCTCCTTAAGTTTATAGTTTTAATTATAGAGGAATTCTTATTGAAATTATAGGGGGGAATATATAATTTCTTAATTTTTTACAAGCTTTTTATTGAATCAAAGAAGAGTACAATGAAAAAATATATATTTCTTGTTGCTTTGACTATTGGATTTCTATATTTTCATGTTATAATTAAATATGCTATTTTGTGTTTGTATGTAGGTTTTTACTTTACACAATAGGTAAAAAAAACAATTAGATGGGGAGAAAATGTTAAATGAAACTTGTAGTGACAATTGTGGGTAAGGATCAAGTCGGAATTATTGCCATGGTAAGCACGATTCTAGCTGAAAATAATGTAAATATTTTAAGCATTAATCAAAATATTATGGATGGTTTTTTCAATATGGTTATGATTGCAGAAATGGGCGAAGGAAAGATTAAGCTGCAGGAACTACAGCGTATTTTAGCGCAAAAGGGTAAAGAAATCAACTTGGAAATTAAGGCACAGCATCAGGAAATTTTTAATGTCATGCATAAAATCTGATAGAGTAGTGGAGGTTTTTGTTCGGTGATAACGATAGATGATATATTAGAAACAAACCGTATGATTACGGAAAACAAACTGGATGTACGTACGATAACTATGGGGATTTCTCTGCGTGACTGCGCACATCCCAATATAGAACAGTTTTGTCAGAATGTCTATGAAAAAATTACGCATTCAGCGGAGTTTCTTGTTAAGACTGGTGAAGATATAGAGTCTGAATATGGGATTCCAATTATTCATAAGCGTGTATCTGTGACGCCAATCGCAATTGTAGCAGAAGCTTGTAAAACAGATACCTATGTACCGGTTGCAGAGGCAATGGATAAGGCGGCTAAGGAAGTAGGAATTAATTTCATTGGGGGGTTTTCAGCGCTTGTCGAAAAAGGCTATACGAATGGGGATCGTATTCTCATCAAATCGATTCCACAGGCATTGGCAACGACGGACCTTGTATGTTCTTCCGTAAATCTTGGCTCAACAAAAGCTGGTATCAATATGGATTGTGTTCGTGAAATGGGCGAAATTATCAAGCGTACAGCAGAGCTTACACGTGACCGTGAGGCAATTGGTTGTGCAAAGCTTGTTATATTCTCAAATGCACCAGGAGATAATCCGTTTATGGCAGGTGCTTTTCATGGCGTTAGTGAAGCTGAAAAAGTTGTCAGTGTTGGTGTTAGCGGCCCAGGTGTTGTGAAACATGCACTTGAAGGACTTAAGGGTGCAGACTTCACAGAAATTGCTGAAACTATTAAGAAAACAGCATTTAAGATTACACGTGTGGGCCAGCTTGTAGCAAAGGAAGCCTCCAGGCGCCTTGGGGTTCCATTTGGTATTATTGATTTATCATTGGCACCAACTCCATCTGTTGGTGATAGTGTTGCTCATATTCTTGAAGAAATGGGTATTGAAAGTTGCGGTGCACCAGGGACGACAGCGGCACTAGCTCTTTTGAACGATGCAGTAAAAAAAGGTGGCCTCATGGCATCATCGCATGTAGGCGGGCTCAGTGGTGCATTTATTCCTGTTAGTGAAGATGCAGGAATGATTCACGCTATAGAATGCGGCAGTCTTTCAATCGAAAAATTGGAAGCAATGACATGTGTTTGTTCTGTTGGCCTTGATATGATTGCGGTTGAAGGTGATACGACGGCATCGACATTGTCCGGTATTATTGCCGATGAAGCTGCTATTGGTATGATTAATAATAAAACGACAGCGGTACGTCTCATTCCTGTTCCTGGTAAAAAAGTCGGTGATAGTGTCCAGTTTGGCGGATTACTAGGTTATTGTCCAATTGTACCAATCAAGAGTCAGTATAGTTCAGAAGCATTTATTGCGCGTGGTGGTCGTATTCCGGCACCAATTCGCAGCCTGACGAACTAATTGCCAGAATAAAGAAACAAAAGGAGCTGCTGTGGCAGCTCCTTATTTTTGGGGTGATAGAATGAGGATTACAAAAAAAATAAAAGAAAAAATGATAGATATTTTGGAGAAAACGTATTTTGATACGAAACCAGCATTGGTTTTTCATAATTCATTCGAGTTGCTTGTTGCAGTCATTTTATCAGCACAGTGTACAGACAAGCGAGTAAATGTTACGACGGCACGTCTTTTTCATAAGGCGGCGACACCCTCAGCGGTTCTTGAACTTGGCTTAATACAGCTGGAGGCGGAAATTCGCGATTGTGGGCTTTTTCGTAACAAGGCAAAGAACATTATGGCGACATGCCAAATGCTTTGTAAAGAATATCACGGTGAAGTACCAGAGAGCTTTGATGCTCTTTTACGATTGCCAGGGGTAGGGCGTAAAACAGCAAATGTTGTCACGAGTATTGCTTTTAATCGGCCGGCAATTGCTGTTGATACACATGTATTTCGTGTGGCGAATCGCCTCAAGCTGGCAATAGGTGAAACTCCGCTTGCGGTTGAGCAAGGGCTGCAAAAAGCAATTCCAAAAGAAAAATGGTCAGCGGCGCATCATTGGCTTATTTGGCATGGACGCAAAGTATGCAAGTCGCGGACACCGCTTTGTAGTATATGCCCGCTTAATCAACTTTGTCCAAGCTGTATAATAAAAGAAAAAACTTGATAGCAGTTACAATTAATTGTATAATTATGCAAAGGACGGTGCATGAAATGATTTATAGAAAACCTATGTTTCTTGACGTGGAAGCAATATATAATCTTGTAAATAACTATGCAAATGATGGGGTTATGCTGGCTCGTTCACGTAATATGCTGTATGAAACATTACGCGATATGATTGTCGCGGAAGAGGATGGAAAGATTATTGGTGTAGGCGGTCTGCATATTATGTGGGATGAGCTTGCAGAAGTGCGTACAATGGCGATTTCTCCGGATGCTGTCCGTCAAGGGATTGGTGCAGAAATTGTTGAACGCCTTACGAAAGAGGGTATTGTACTTGGTGTTAAAAAACTCTTTACGCTTACGTATCAGCCGGATTTTTTTAAGACACTTGGCTTTAAAGAAATAGCAAAAGACAAATTACCGCACAAGGTCTGGAAAGAATGTATTGATTGTCCGAAATTCCCTGATTGCGATGAAGTTGCTATGATTAAGATGCTGTAATAATATACGTTTTCAGGTTGATGATTTTGTCTTGCGTATTGTTTTACAATGAAAAGTATATAGGGATTATTATCACAATATGAGCTTTTTTTTTATGAGTGAATTACGGTTGACAAAGCTCAAATTAACTGTTATAGTTACAGCATATTAATAAAATGCGACGATCAAGAGAAGTAAATGATTTTTGTTTTACAGAGAGTTGTGGGGTGGTGGAACACAACAGATGAGATCATTGAAATACACTTGTAAGCAGCAAACTAAAATTCTGTGGGTTTATCTTATCAGAAGAGTAGGTTGAGCCGGAATGCCACCGTTATTATAGGCTAGAGTATGTTAGTACTCGAATATGAGTGGCTTGCTTTCAGCAAGCAGGGTGGTACCGCGAGTTTATGGCTCGTCCCTGTGTGGGGGGCGGGCTTTTTTTGTATGTATTTTTAAGTGAAATTATTTTATTTGGAGGAATGAAACATGATTATTGTAATGAATCCGACTGCTACACAGGAAAACCTTATGCGAGTAGAGAAAAAAATAACAGATGCAGGATTAACCTTCCATTTATCAACAGGATCATCACGAACAATTGTTGGTGTTATTGGCGATAAGACGACTATTGCCGGATTACAGATGAATGCTTTTGATGGAGTTGAGAAAACTGTGCGAATTACTGAAAAGTATAAGCTTGTTAGCAGAGAGTTTCATCCTAATGACACAATTGTCGATGTTGACGGGGTGAAGGTCGGCGGAAAAAATATGGCTATTATGGCGGGACCGTGTGCAGTGGAAAGCATGGAACAGCTTTTAGAATCTGCGAAATGTGTCAAAGCAATTGGTGCACAGTTTTTGCGTGGCGGTGCATTTAAACCAAGAACTTCACCTTATGATTTTCAGGGTCTTGCTGAGCAGGGACTTAAGATGCTTCGTGAAGTTGGCGATAAAACAAATCTTAAGGTCGTAACAGAAATTCTTGATGTCAATGCTATTGATATGATCAGCCAATATGCTGATGTATTGCAAATTGGTGCCCGTAATATGCAAAACTTTGAACTTTTGAAAACCGTAGGCCGATCGAAGATGCCAGTTCTTTTAAAGCGAGGAATATCAGCTACCATTAGTGAATGGCTCAATGCGGCAGAATACATTATGAGCGAAGGAAATTATCGTGTTATTTTTTGTGAAAGAGGTATCCGCACATACGAAACTTTTACGCGTAACACGCTGGATCTTAGCGCTGTTGCCGCGATTAAAGAATTATCTCATTTGCCGATTATTGTTGATCCAAGCCATGGAACAGGGCGATGGAAGATGGTTCGTCCAATGGCAAGAGCTGCAATTGCTGCTGGCGCTGACGGTCTTATGATCGAGGTTCATCCTCATCCGGAGATTGCGCTTAGTGATGGTGATCAGTCACTTACACCGGAAAATTTTAAAATTGTTATGGATGAAGTGAAGCAGATTGCTAATGTAATGGGGAAAGAATAAATGGAAAAGATTCATTTAGCGATTATTGGGGTGGGACTTATTGGCGGGTCCTTAGGGCTGGCTCTGAAAGATAAACTAAAGGATAACATTTACATTACGGGTCTTTCACGTACAGAAAACTCGATGAAAAATGCACTTGCACGCGGTGCCGTGGACATGGCTTCCTCGGATATTGAAGCTGTTGTCAAAGAGGCAGATGTAGTATTTCTCAGCACACCGGTTTTGCAAATTCCGGTAATGGTGAAGAAGGTATTGCCTTTTTTGAAAAAAGGAGCCATTATTACGGATGCTGGCAGCACGAAGCAATATATCTGGCAACGTTTGAAAAATATTTTACCAGCAGATATCTACTATATAGCCGGACATCCAATGACCGGTAAGGAACGCAGTGGTATAATGGCTGCAGACAAAAATCTTTTTTTTAACAAATGCTATGTTATTGTTGAAGATACAGGTGCACCCAAAGAAGCGCTTGATAAAGTAATCAGTCTTATCAAGCTAACAGGTGCAAATCTTACGACATTGGACATTGCCAAACATGATCGCTGTGCATCTGTTATTAGTCATGTGCCACATGTAGCAGCAGCAGCGCTTGTGACTTTATTAAACCGAAGCCGAAGCGATGCGGAGTCCTGCCTTAAACTTGCAGGTGGTGGCTTTAAAGATACGACACGTATTGCATCGTCAAATTCGGATATGTGGGCAGATATTTGTATGACTAATTCTAAAGAAATCATTCATAATTTACGAGAGCTGCAGCAAATTATGGATGAGGTAATCACTGCAATTGAGAAGGATGACCGTCAGTCGGTTTACAATTACTTTGCCAAGGCAAAGGAAGGTCGTGATCAGATTCTTGACCAGACTGAAAAAATGTTTGAAATTTGAGTGTTGTAAAGAAGTGTATAATGAAATTTCAAATGGCTTAATTATCAAACTTTTTGATAATTTTATTAACTTGTGAGAGAAGCAACAATATCTTATAATAAAAATAGATTAGGAAATGGGGGAAGAAAATTTGGATACGAAGTTAAAAGATATTGTTGATGCATTAGAAAAAATTGATTCATGGCAAGGCTATGTTGATATAACAGAAGGCAAGGTACGCATGGTTGGTGGAGAGTTTTCAGAAACTGATGCAGAAAAAATTCTGTCAGAAGAAGAACGTTTGAAACAGGTTTTTGAAATAGAAGATCAATGGCAGAGGTATATTGCTTTGCCATCTTCCTATGATATTGATGAGCGAAAAATCATGATACAGTTTATTGATGCGCTTATTGATAAGGAAGCAAAGGTACAGTTGGTTTCGATAATGAAGGGGACTGGTTTTTTGCTCCGTTTTGTGTACTGTGTGAAAAAACTTGGCTTGTATGAAAGCTGGCGGATATATCATCGTAATGAGCTTTTTTGCATTGCTCGTGATTGGTGCGAAGAAAACAATGTTTCTTATATAGAGAAATAAAAGTTTTGTATTTATAGTAATTGCTTGTTTGATAAATAGGAAAAGTTTATTGGGGATAAAACGCTATAATTAAAAAATTTCTTGGGAAATGAGTGCTTTTCTAATGTAAAAATTAAATTGCATTCAATTAAAGTACAGATTTTTTGTATTGCTGTGTATGGATTAAAATAGTAGAACATGAAAAAGAGTGATCTTTTTTGTTAAAGTGTTGAAAAATAGTTTTATTGAATCATTGCCAATAAGCAAAAGCCCTAAATCAAAAAAATTGATTCAGGGCTTTTGCTTATTGTTTTTTAGGTTTAAAAAATAAGCATTCGGGAAAATGGCTAAATGTACTAGAGGTTACATATTTTTCTTATCAAAGAAGGAATTGCTAGGAGTATCTTGAACTAAATAATAGAAACTCTATCAATAAATCGCATACAACTGTATATCAGCAACCTATATTATCAGATGATTATAGCGGTGCAATAATATAATTTGCCTTGTACTGTGTTTTTCTGGACTGGCTGGCAAAATATTTTTGCTTGCTTCAAGTTTTTATAAAAAAATTGTTTTATCGGATAATCTGATTGATTTTATGCTGTTTAAAGATAAATTAAAGTCAAATGGAGGAATTATTACATGAGTGTTTTAAAAGATATTTTAAAAGCGAATAAGGTGTTCTACCAAAGTTCACAATCTCCCCATATACAAGAGGACGAAAGTGCTAAAGTTCCTCAGCGGCATTTTGCTATAGTTACTTGTATGGATACCAGATTAGTAGGCTTTTTGGAGCCAGCTCTTGGGATTAAACGTGGTGAGTGCACTTTAATAAAAAGCGCTGGTAATTATATAACGGATTCTTTCGATAATATTATACAGAGTTTGTTAGTTTCAATATTCGAGTTAGGCGTGACAGAGATATTTGTCATTGGGCATCATGAATGTGGAATGACCAATACAACGTCTGATAGAATCATAGGTACTATGATTCAAAGAGGTATTTCTATGGAAGCAATAAAAACCTTTTGTTCTCAAATAGAAACTTGGGCAAGTGGATTCAAAGATCCAGAAAGCAATGTATATAATACTGTAAAGAAACTCAAAGAACATCCACTTATTCCGGCAGATATTGTTATTCATGGCTTAATGATTCATCCTCGTAGTGGAAAAATTGAAGAGCTTTTATGAGTTTTATAACTTATATTTCGCAGGAAATTATATTCTGTTGTTATATATTGCATTAAGAGAACTTGAAAGAAATGTTTTGGAATAAAGTTTGCAATACTGTTAGTTTATTGACAGCTAAATGTCTGCCTATGCGATAGACAGCCGATTGTTGATGGTTGATAACATTGATTCGTGTTAAAGATAAAAAATGTTAAAAAGGCGGTGTAACCGTTTAAAGGTTTTTTCTGGCATTGTTTATGGAATGAAATAACAGTAATAATCAATGGATTTACGCTAAAATAAAACGAGTATAAAAATAAAATTATACTCGTTTTTATTGAACCATAGTAGATGCTTTTGCAATAATCAACTAACTAGAACTCTGATAATTCCAATGGTATGGACTTCACCACCAGACTGGCTTTCATCATCACATTTGGGTGGCGATGAATAATAAGGATGATGTTATTGCGATGGAGATGGACAACGACAATAAGGTTGTTGTTGGGATGACGATGAGTTATCATAATGTTTAGGTGGTAGTGGTGGTGAATCATCGTCATCATAAGCTTCAAAGATTTTATTAAAGCTTCCCATAGCAGTATTAGGCTGCAAAGAATAACTGATATATAATTTTTAGACATAGTGTTCATAAAATATCCTCCTTAATTATTTTATTAAGGTGTTATTGGTGAAGTTGGCTTTCCACGGTTGTTTTGCTGAGGCTGCTGCCTGCAACTAAAGTCACGGACATAAGATTCATAGTAATATTTCTCATGATGACCATACCCTTTCTTTAAGTGCTATTATATCAATCGATTATTATAAACGTATAAGAGTATCATTAAAAGTTTATTAGATCTACAAATGTGAAGGGAGAATATTGCGGTAGTGAATCATAGGATCGTATTTATTTAAATAGCCAAACAATAAATACGATCTTAATTAAATTGCTTCTTGTGATAATAAATAGACTTTCCCTTGGTATTTGTTTTGAAATATTCTTTTTTATATTCTGCTATTTTCGTAGTAAATCCTGATGCAGATTGATGATTTCAGCCATGAGCTGCTTTCCTTTAATATCGGGGTGAAGCCCATCGGTTGCATACTCTGTAGCGAGATAACCAAAGTCATCATAGAAATATGGTTCGAGGTCAATAAAATATGGTTGTTCACGAATATAATTGTTTACATCTGTGACTTTTTTATGCCAGTTTGGATCAGTCTCTGTCTGGAAGGCCGCGTAAATGTTTTCTGGATTGATTGGCATAAGTGTGAGAAATATTGGTCGAATATCATTTGCTTTACATTTTTGCTGGATTGTTTTTAAGTCATTGATAATTGAGTTGGCTGTAGTATCAGCACGTATACTATTCGATCCGCAGAGAATAATAAGATTTCGGGGATGGAAGGGAAGTACATCCTGCTCAAAGCGATCAGCTGTCATTTCCGAGGTGTCACCACTGCGACCAAGGTTTAGTACTGGAAAATCAAGAAAGGTTTCATAGCTGTATTCAAGATTTGCCGGAGAGTAGGAAAGAGCACCACCCCCGTGCGTAATGCTGTCGCCAAATGTCGCGGTATCGATACGGTGTGGCTGCTTCTTTACTGTAAACTTTTGTGAGTCAGAATATACGCCAATGGTATTGCCGTCATCATCGATTGCACGGACACGCCAGTAATAATCGCCTGGAGTGAGGCGGGGGTATTCATCGTAGCAGCTGGAAGAGTCATTTGCTATAATGTGCCAGATGCGATTTTTTGTTGGTTGGGTGTTGTTTTCCTGGACGGGTGGAGAAGTCATCAGTTCAACTTCATATTTTACGATATTGTGAAGTGGAATCCAATTATAGACAGGGTATAAAGGCTGTTCAAAATCAGGCATGCGGTCAAAATTATTCAAAAATGGTTTATTCGGTGCTGTTTTTGTTGGATCAATCTTGAGTTCTTCAGCAGTAGAAAAAACGCCAACTGGCTGACCAAGAAAATCAAGTGCACGTACGCGCCAATAAATCTTGTCAGTATTAATAAAGGGCTTGAGATCTGCTTGCCAGCCGTTTGTAAAAACTGCTCGTGTGCTGAACAGATGATGCAGGGAGGAAAGTGCTGTATTGTTTTCCTGCTCTGGTGGAGCAGTAAGTAATTCAAGCTCATAATAGACACCGCCAGGGACAGTGTGCCATATGAGATATGGCATTTGGCTTGCTGGTTGCGACGTGGTATATTTAGTTATTGGTGTAGGAATAAGTGGTCGATTAGCGAAAATTGGATTTCGTATAATTGTCGAGGTTTTCCCAATTGCACCAAAAAGTCCATAGGCTGTAATACGATAGTATGTAGGCAATGCTGTTGATGGAACTTCGTAGGATGCGCGAAAGGTAAAGTCCCTCTTAAGCAAATGAAACTTTGGCGCATTAGGCAGCTTTTTCGGGGTTTTTGTCAGGACATCCACCTCATAATAGCAAGGATAGGGCAGCCGATTCCATGATAAGATGCTCTTGCCGTGGTTTTCTTGAAAAATTGTTTCAAAAGGAATATCTTTTAAAGAAAGAACATCTGTTTTTTCTGTAAAGAAAATACAGATTATGGTAAAACTAAGAATAATAAAAGAAAATGCAATAAGTTTTTTCATAAAGGCCTTTCTGAAATTCATTGTAAGATATAAAATATATTATAGTATACCATGTTATAGAAATTCGTGACTGAAAAATAAATGATAAAAGAGGTTTTATATTGGAAAAAAAAGGTTTAATCATCATTCATACAGGCGATGGAAAAGGCAAAACCACAGCGGCTCTTGGTTTAGCAATACGTGCGTGGGGTAATGGTTTGAGAATTCTTGTGCTTCAATTTATAAAGGGCGGCTGGAAATATGGCGAGCTGAAAACGATGGAACAGCTTGCGCCAAGACTTAAAGTAAAACAGTGTGGGGAGGGTTTTACACAAAGAAATGAAGAAGATAAAGAAAAACATAGAGTGGCAGCGCAGCAGGCTTTAAAGGAAGCGGAAAGTGAAATATGTAGCGATCATTGGGAAATGATTATTTTGGATGAGATTAATTATGCTGTTAAATTTAACCTTATAAAAGAGGCGGAAGTTCTTCATTTGCTGGAAATAAAACCAGAAAAGCTTCATCTGGTACTTACAGGACGGGATGCATTACCAACAATTATTCAAAAAGCAGATCTTGTAACGGAAATGAAAGAAGTAAAGCATCCATATAAAAAAGGAATAAAAGCACAAAAGGGCATAGAGTTTTGAATAATTAAAGAAAAAAACAAAAAATCTGTTTCATGCAGGATTTTTTTTAGTGGTATTGAATTTAAATAATAGCACATAAGTGTAAATCAACATGCTAATTAATTTGCTTAGTGTGTATTGTGAACGGACAATACGATTGAGTATATTTGCAAAAAAGAGAATGGGTGGGGTATTGTTTATGAAAAGTGACGTTGTAAAAAAAGGACCAACACGCTCGGCACATCGTGCCTTGTT
>JBAYAD010000044.1:0-14077 GCA_041669965.1 Selenomonadaceae bacterium | reverse complement strand
TTGGAATTTCGGCTCGTAGATTGCTTCCAGGATTTTCTTCAGCGCCAGTTGTACAATTTTATCTTCATATGCCGCTATTCCTAATGGTCTCGTTTTACCGTTACTTTTTGGAATATTCACCCGCAGGACTGCCTGTGGATGATAGGCTTTGCGTTTCAGCCTTCCGACTAAATCCGCGATATTTTCGTCCAACTTCTCCTCGTATTCCGTCTTGCTTTGCCCATCAATTCCGACCGCTTTGTTCCCATCCAGTTCCTTGTGACAGGCTCTTAGCATTTCTTCATTAATGTGGTGATACAAGGAAGTGAACTCCGGCCTCTTCGTGTGAGCAGATTTATCTGCTATTCTCTCTAATTTCGTTGACATTTTTTTCTCCGTTCCTGAGCACGGTACGTGTTTCCTCAGAAAGATTGTTATTATGTGACAGCCTTCCCTCTACTGAAATTACTCGGTTTCATCGGTACTATGCCGTCATCTGACTGCCTGCTGCCCATTTGGCTTTCTCCGTTTTATAGTTGTCCACCATACTTGCTTTCAAGAAGCAACAGGCTCTCCCCAGTTGATATGTAAGCACATTGTGATACATGAATGGCCCTTTGACCCCGCAGAGACCACCTTCTCTAACCATAGTGAAATCCGGCGATATTGCTTTCCACGTTGAGTAGCGTGTCAGCTCTCCAAATTCCGAAATTTCGGGGCTCAATAGCTTTTCATCCCTGCATCCTCGCTGTCTACGCTTAACTGGCAGCATTACTACTGTCCGTCCAAGACTCGCTACTGAATGACTGGTATAATCTTTTCAGACAGGATTCCCACCTGCTAGCTTACATACCCTTTGCTGGGCGCACACTCAAACTTCGCAAGTAAATAATCGCTATAGTGGCTCACTTGTCAAGACATAAATACAAATTTTTATAATTAATCTGATTATTCATGCATCTCAGCGTAATCCAGCAACATTTGCGGATAATAAACTTTGTTTGGAGGAATGTTACCCATAGCTGAATGACAACGAATAAAATTATAGGTAGCAGTATTATGATTACATCGAAAACCTATTTTCACGTATTAGAGAAACACATGGCAAAACCATCAAGATCCTCGACGAGATTATATAATTGCCGTCCGTTTTTATTACCGACGGCAAAGCACGCGGCAAAATGCCAGTACACTTAGCAGTTACAAGGCTTATCCTTTTCGTATAAATTATCGGAAGTAATAGAATAAAGCAAATATGAAGCAATTGATAACTTCTTTAAACTGCTTCTAGCTATTGATTTATAAGGAATCTTTCACTGTTAGTATATTTTAGGATTTTTTAAATTACTTCCGGCTTTTTCTCTCCCGTGGGAAACTCGTGGGAAAATAATATCCCTTTGGTTCCTGTAAAATCGTATCTTTAAGGGTTGTCTATAAAATTATCGTGGGAAAATAGACGTAATATTTCTTTGCACTATAAGATAAATGTCTATTCTTACATTGTCAAAAAAATGGCTCTCTAAAATCGCTTTTAAGCAATCTTTTTCATAATTTGCTTATACTTTATCGCGTAAAGCCATAAAATTCGTTATACCGAATCCTACGGCTATTTAATCGTAAAAAGCAAAAAAGCTGAAGTCCTGCACTGCTGCAAAGACTTCGGCTTTCATTTCTCCTACCACTCGGCAACATTATACATTACAGAGCAACCTTTTAAATCTTTCCCTTTAAAGTGTGCAAGTGCTTCCACGCGACCTTGTTCGTAACCAATAGTCTCGTAGGCAGTGCTATCGGCTACGGTAACACCTGCCTTAATTCTATGATCTTTTCTCAAATCGATCTTATACACATCAACCTTCTGCTGATCCACGGGTAAAGTGTTACCTATAGAATCTTTTTCGATTGGCGTTACCACGGTTCTATCCGTCTTCTCTAAGGCTGCTGGTGGCAAAGTGGGGTCGTTAGAAGCAATTTGCTTTTCGACGATAGTTGCAGCCTTTTCCACATTTGGAGCAGTTACATAATAATTAGCTGTTGGCTGCGTTTTTCCGGTTTGAATCTTATCTAAAGCTGTCTGTAGTAACTTCGCATTCTGTTCAGAGATATCAAGCTTATTATACAGAGCATTGGTGCTATCAAGCAAATCCTGTGGAATTACAACTGGCTGCTGTTCTTCATTGACCGCTGTAGCATGATTCTTTCCCATAAAATATGCACACCAAGTAAAACAAGAAAAGTGCCGACAATCAGCGGCACTTTATATTTTTGTACATATTCTTTTATCTTTTGCATATCAGATCACTCCTAAAATTCTGCCCGCAATCAAGGCTAACAAGACGATTTCAGTACATTTTACGATATCAGCACCATATTTTTGTACGAAAGTCTGCTCAACTTCTTTTACTTCGCTGGTGGCTCCATCTGCCGCAGCAGCAAGCTCTTTTTCGGCATTTTCAATTTTTGTCTGCAAATTTTTAATTTCTTCAGCAAAGAGATCCGCTCCGGCCGTCTTGAGCTGTTCACTAGCTGCCTTCATTTTTTCAATGTCTTGTTTAATCTGTTCGTTCATAACATATCGCTCCTTAAATTTTATTATTTGATATTTCAACTTAAAATATTCCACTTTTTTGATTAAAAATATTCCAAGATGTTTTAATATAAGATATTTCCATCAAAGCACTTTCCATCAATTTCTTTCTGATCGGTATACTGCCACATATACCCCTGTAAACTATCACTTTCACCCCATTCTGCATTCCAAACAGCACAGCCAAGCCCTTGCCAATCAATATAATCATTCAACCAAGATAAAGACGCATACACACCAGTATTTAAGCCGATATTATCAACAAAGTTTTTACAAACAGCTGTAATATTTTCAGGTGAAAAATCAAAACCGTGTTCTTTTTTCCAATGATCAGCATCTTCTATGTCAAAAAATACTGGAAGTTCTAGGCTAACTCCAGCTTCTTCGATCGCAGCTTTGCAATTTTCCACCTCTTTTAAAGCATCTTCTGGTGTTAGTGCATAGCTGTAATGATAAGCTCCAACCTGCAATCCTACTGCATGCGCACCATTTACATTTTCAGCAAATCTGTCATGACGGCCTGTTTTACCATATGAACATGCGACCATTACAAAATCAATCCCTGCATCAGCGACCGCCTGCCAATTCACATCTCCATTATTGTCTGATACATCAATACCTTTTCTCATTTTCCATTACCTCCATCGTACGGATTATCTCCGTCGTTACTATTTTTCCAACTGTCCATAACATATTTCAACATTGCCAATACACCGGCTCCACCTAAGGTTGTGAATCCATCCCAACAACTCCTTAAATCAAATTTGGTACCATAAAGGGCGTTAGCCCAATAGCCAACGCCCCAAAATAAAAAGAGCAGCAAAAATGCTGCAATGATACTTTCTATTAAATATTTTTGTATCTTTTTCAACTTTTCCCTCACATCCTTACTTAATTACAGCTCCATAAATAGCAATACATGTTGTCACGATCCAAGCTATCAAGCCAGTATAACCATTCTGCTTTTTCTCTCGTTCTGACAGCATCGTTTCTACTCGTGCCAGCCGATCGGACAAATCATCCATTTTAACAAAAAGTCTTTTTACTGACGCTTCGCTCATTCCTGTCACATCCTTAAAATCAGAATACAAAAGCCCGCAGATTTCTCTACGGGCCATGCCTACACTTACGTATCATATTGTTTTACCTCTTAAAATGATAGAAAATCGTCATTTTCTTTTTGTTTCTTCTTTGACATACTATCTTTCATCCTTCCAGCTTTATCTTCTTGTTTACGTTTACGTTCATCCTTGACCGTCTTAGGCTTTATGCCAAGTTCTTTGATACGAGCGAGTTTCTCTGATGAAGGATTATTGATAAAGTCCTCGACAGCATCCTGCTTTTCTTTCTGCAACTGTTTATTATCATCATAGATAATGGATTGCTTATCGGTTGCTATGGATTCATCAACAGACTTAAATCCAAGGCCTCTAAGAACGCGGTCATAAGCAGAATCATACACCGCATTTGTCCGGCCCCGACTGCCTTCGTTTTTTCCACTAACAGGCATAATGATATTTGCAATCCCAGGTGAAAGCATTTTCAAGGCTTGCATCGTGTCGCCATCTTTAGCATACATTAATGGTTGAATTACAGAGCTGGCAGCCGGACCTAACAGGTTAATAAAACTTTTAAAATCTTTTGGTATACTTGGAATAGCATCACCAACACCAGCACGAGAAGAAATGTCAACATTTGCTGTAGAAAATACTCCATATACTGCAATTTGGACGAGTGCTTTCATCACGGGATTATCACCAGCAGCTCTGTATATAGCCTGCTTTACCTTGTTTTTATAGGATACACCGAAAACAGCTTGACCTAAATCGTCAAACCAGTCAAGTGCTGGCACTTGGAAGAGCCCCGCCATGAGGAAGTAACTTCCCCAGAAAATGGCCTTTTGCCTTGGTGTCGTATCCTTTGAAACCATTTCTACCATAAGCTCAAATTCCTTAATAGGATATTTTTTGAACTGCAGCAGAACTTGGCTAAAGACTGAACCCCGGCGGAAGATATTTGGGGCATCATTTACGCCATAATCAAAGTTTGCTTTTCGGTTTACCTGCTGCGCGTATTCGATTGCTTTATCATGGTTCATTCCACGCTTGATAGCTTGCTCATAGGCAGCAAGAACCGTACCACGGCGAACGAGTCCCTCAGACTGTTTAAAGAAGAACATAGACTTGTTAGCGATATTACCAACGGACATTTTTCCATAGCCAGCACCGCTGTCCAATCCTATATCATTAAGAACACCACTTTCAGTAAGGATTTTTAAATCACTTATGCTGTATTTTTTATGGGCACCTTTTTCTAAAGCTTTCCACAATACATTCACATCACCAATAAGGGCTGCACTGTTTACGAGCTGTGAAAGGTTTATCATAGCGGAAGAAATGTTCAGACATCCAAGCTTCATAACAGAAACCGTATTGGTGAGAGAGTTGGCTAACTGCAAAGCTGCACGATCACCAAAATTTGCAACTACGTGATTTCTCCAGAACTTCGAATTATTAAGCAACTCATTTACCCACATTTCTACCGCAGTCGGATTTCCGTTGATATCGTTGATATAGTCTTTGCTATAGCGAGCTGTTGCATTCTCGCTATGAGCATCGTCAAATCGTCCATACAAACGTTCAAAAAGGGATATAGCTTTAGGCTTGAACTCCGTCTCCATTGCGACATAGCGGGATGATGTATTAAAGAAATGCCGCATAACCCAGTCAAGATCCTTTTCATAACCGGCTGCACCTTTTCGCTGGATGAAATTCCCGTAGAACCTATGACGATTCTTCAATTTTAATTTTCCCTGCATCATTTCCTTTGCTTCAGCCAGCGAAATATCGTTTTCTGTGGCCATTCTATGCATGACGCTCTTATACTCATTATCACCAATCGTAACAGCATAGCGCATATCATCCTTTTGGTTTAACCCAACCTGTGCGAAATCAAACTGTTTAGGCCGTACACTAAGATGTGCATCCGGATTGTTTTTAAGGTAGGACTCTGCTTTATTGACGGCTTCCTTCATTGTTCGTCCACTATCCACAATAGCAGTCTTTCCATCTTTTCCCTTCTGTATAACAAAGAATTCATGAAAGAAATGAGGTACATAACCTGTTAACTTATTCAAATCCGTTATGCCCTCACGCACTTCAATTTCGTATGCATTGTCACCCACATTAGTTTCATTCAAAATCTGTATTGCATCATCAGCTTTCATGCGCTTAAGCTCATCATCATTTACAACATAGGTTTTTTTCCAATTAGCATATTCTTTATACGTAACAAGGTACTTTCCAAAGTCTTTTTCGGTAGCTTTAAGAACTTCGATAAAGCGGCTCTTCTTCAATTCATCAAGCTGTGCTTTATCAAGTGTAGAAGATTTATCCTGTGGTCTACGCCTTGCATCATTAAGAAGCCGATAAGCCTTATTCATAATACGGCGTACTCTCACGTAGGCTTCTGCGACATTTTCCTTCGTACCTTCATCGATAAGCTCTTGCTTTGTCCACGCTTTCCCTTTGGTATCGCCCTGCAGCATGATTTCATATAGATTTGCTTTATCGCTTTTGTCTTTAACAAGATCCATTGCAGCACCATATTTGCGGTTAAAGTCAGAACGAAGCTTTGTAAGCTTTTGCATCCCACGCGTGGCGTACTCATAGAACATCTTGAAAGCTTTCACACGTTGCGCAATATTAGATGGAGAAGCCCAAACTTTATCAATGGAACCTATTTGGTTCTTGCTTTGTAATGCCATATCAATTTGTATCTGTGGTGAATGTGTTTGGCGAAACCTCAATAAAAGTTTTTTAAATGGCGCATCAATAAATGATTTGTCCTGCTTTGCAATAGAATATCTTTCGGGATTTAAAGCTTTTTCCTTGACAAGATCGTCTTCTGTTTTTATACTAGAACTAAGTAAAGCACTTCTTAGTGCAGTACCCACAGGAGAATTCGCTCCTGATGGACTGTACCGTGAGGTGCTTTTTTCTTTGTTCAGATAAACTAAGTCACCATTATTAATCTTGTTTGTAAACCATCTCATGCCCGGCGTATCTTTTCCATAGGCGGTATTTAGAACACTAATTTTTCTAATTCTACAGGAACAATAACGGTAGCCCCGTTATTATCTTTTATTGTTAAAGCAAAAATGAATTTTTTAGGATCTGGTGTTTTTAAAATCATTACAGGATCAGCCATAGATGCTGGTAATTTTTTTAGAACAGCACTGTCCATGCCTGGATGTTTTGAGCGAATAGCATGTTCAAAAAAGCTTCCATATACCTGCAGCTTCATGTTTTTTGCGCCAACAAGTTCTAAGGCAAGTGGCATATCCATGAAATCAAAAAGCTTACCATTTTCCTTCGACTTCCATTTTGCTTTATCAGATGCATCATATAAATCACAAAGTTTTTCCCACTTCTGGATATCGTCATTAAGCTTCTCTGCGCCCAAATCATATCCGGAATTATTAATGGAATATTTTTCATTAACCAATGGTTCTCCTGAGACCATGCGAATTTCTCTGCTTTTTCTCATAACCTTGAAAATACGGTTTCCATTTTCGTCCACCATACTACAAGCAAGCTTTTCGAATGCCTCACGCATAGATTGTTTCTGCGTATTCGTAAGACCAGCGGCCGGAGTATTCATAAACTCGCTGAAACGATCCATGAGATCATGAACCCATGCTACAAAACGCGTAGCTAAGGATTTATTATCTTTGCCAAGATTTTGGAACAAAGATACTCTGCGGTGCACATCCGGCATATAGTCTGCCATCATTTCTTCTATGGTTTCGATATTCGTCATTTCCGGTCGACCGATTGAATCACGGTACTCATTTAGCTGGGCATCAGAAAAACCTTCCTTGGATTCCAAATAATCAACCATATCATTGAACAGAGCTACATTGTTTTTGCCCATCCAATGAAACGCTTCATGCCAGAATATCCAGCTATTTGGAACCTTAGATTGCGTATTAATAAAGCTTACTCCGTTATGGTAAAAACCATTAAGTACCTTATTCCCTTTGAAGAATACGGTATCTATACCAAGTGTCTTACCGAAGGCCTGTAATGCCTGCTCTCTGCTAGGCAGTTCGTTATCCGGCATAAGCTCGATATTTGACCGCAGGCGCTCCGCAAAATTAAGGGAAGAAGCTTTTACGTTGGTAGCCATGAGAGCATTTGCTTCTTTAATGAAAGCGTCACGGCTGGGTTCATCATTGAAAAGAAAGGCTTTAGCGAACCGCGAATAATAGCCGTCATTACGTTTTGCAACAGAGTTTATTGCTTTATAAGAATCTTTACTTACATAGTCCTTAAACGTGGCTTTAGCCTGTTCTTCACCAGTTTTTGTATTTTTATGGGTACCTGTATCAAAATTGCTTTCTTTATCAGTTAAAGGATCTTCTTGCGAAGATTTTACTTCATAGTTTGGAGCCGTTATATGCTCAATAGCATCAAAGAACTTACTGATATTATTTGCATTAACATCATATTGCCCGCTTTGATATTGAGAAGCCGCTTCCTTACCGGACTCTGTTTCCTGCTTATCAATGATGATTACCTTGGCATTCACCTTAGTTCCTGCACGTTCAAAGGTTACATCCGGCAGGCTGATTGTCTTCATAAGCACAGCATCCGGTTCACCTATGCGTTCTAACTTGTTGTTGGCATTTTCATTTCCATACAACCATTTTTCAAGGTGCTTGTTTGCACTTGGACCATCGGGTATGATAGCAACCAATCTGCCACCATCTTTTAAGTGCCGAAAAGCTTTTTCCACATGATCTATAGCGGTTTTTCCTCCGGTACCAAACGGAGGATTCATTACAACAGCATTGAACTTATTGCCGATATAGTAATCCTCAAAAGTGGTATTCAGAACTTCTCCACCGTTCATTGCCATCTTGGCACGCGGGGCCAACTCCGCACTTGGTTCAATTGCTACATTTTTCGTATCGCTGGGGAAGAATCTTGCGATAGCACCATGTCCGGCAGACGGTTCGAGGGCACTGTCTCCTTGCTTAAGATTTGCCCATTCAGCCATCTTATAGCCTAAAGGTTCCGGCGTAGCAAAATAATCTTTTCCCTCTGCTGCTTTGGTATGCGCATTCTTTTTTTGCTGAGCGAAATAATAGGTCTTTGCTTTATCAAATTCCGTAAGAGCGTTATTAATGGCTTGGTCTTTCTCTTTACCACCAGTACCCTCGCCTTTGGCTCCCGGAAGATTCTTTTTCCATTCATCGCTATCCATTGTTTCTTCAAAGACATCGATAAAAGAATTCTTTAAATCACGAGCTTGTTCACCAAGAGCAAGATTTTCAGCGGTGCTGGCTCGTTCCGCAATCTTATTTGCGAAAGCGTTTTTTTCCATAAGCGTACCTGTGTTTAAATACCGGAAAATAGCATTTGATTGCTGGCCAACACGATAAATACGCCCTTCAATCTGTATAGCCGCAACTGGTTTTGTCGGCATACCAAGGTTAATTAATACGCGCTGATGCTTACCCGTAGTATCATGGAGACTTATTCCAGCCTGCCCTGCGTCCTGCTGAACAAGGATAAGATTTTTGCCGTTTTTGTCGTCATTGAAGTCTTTAACAGCCTGCTCGCGGTCCTTTTTACTTACATCCCCATTAAAGAGAGCCAGCTTATTTCCATATTCCTGCTGCAATGTAACAATTGGCGAATGAAGCTTTTTCAAATCAAGCCCGATTAAATCCGGCCGCATTTGTGCAAAATTTGCATATTGTTCTTGTAGATCATTTGGAACATGCTCTATCCGGAATGGGTGCTTTGCCCCTCCCTTTTTATAGCCGTGGAAAACGACAACCTTTTTTCCTGATTTCAGATATGCATTGATAAGAGGAATAACTTCCTTTGCCTTTACAGCCTCAAGCAAATAATCTTTTTGGTTTCCCTTATATTGCTGCTGCATGTATTGGGAAAATTCTGTAAGACCATGTTCTTTCTTTGAAAGCCAGTCGAATCCTTCATCAATTTTCTTGCCTATGCCGCCATCTACGAGAATAAATCCACGGTCATAATCCTTATCAACTGTGAGTGCGCGCCCAGATAAAACATCAGCATCTCGTAGTTTTTGATGAAACTGTACTTCCATTACAGAACTATCAACAGAGGCTTCCGGTTTCGTGAGCTTGTTATAGCGCATCCGGTAGCCAAAATTAGACATATAGAATTTTTCCCTGCCATCCCCAGAATTATAGGAAGATCCATCAACTTCAGGATACTTAAACAAATAGCCTTCTGCATAATCAACATCCGGAACGTATGCCCAAGGTGTCGCAGAAAGAAATGTAACCTTTGCTTTTTCATTTTCTGACGTTTTTGTCCATGCTGCAATATCTTTTTCACGCTGCTCATTAAGTTTGCTATAAGCAGCATCTTTCCTTTTCCCGTCTGGCATGTCAGCAATTTTTTCATATTCTTTGCTATGCAGACGTTGAAAACGCTCTCTAAATCCGCGTGAGTTCATTGTAATTGCCCTTAGATTCTTTAGTGCATCCGTCGGATTTCCACTTTCTCCGGACATTAAACTATGGGATTTATCTGGAATAATAATATCCCACTTACGGCTTACAAGTGCATTATTTGCACCCATATTTGAATAAGTCGTAATAACAAGGCCTCTTCCTGCATCCTCTGTGTCTGCAAGAGGTGTAACCTTCAAATGAAAAAACTTTTTCGCGTTATCTATCCAGTCGGAATTTATCTTCGCACTTGGCGTAACGATTAAGATATTACTTTTTCCTTTGTAGAGAAAGTGTTTTACGATACCCAAACCAGTGAATGTTTTTCCTGTGCCGGTACCATTTGTGAAGAGCACACCTGTACCTTCCTTTTCAAGAAGTCTTTTTTCTGCAAAGCGAACATCTCTGATTTGTTCGGGCAATAACATAGGCAGGTCGTGCTTGATTTTCTCAAGCTCGCCTGCCTCTTTTTTATCGGTATTTTCTTTTGGATCAGCCTTTAAATTGGCTGCATCGTTTCGTCCGTTTTCAGAAGGTTTAATATTTCGTCCAGTTCGACCGTCGTCAAGTAGGGCCTGTCCTTCGTAATTAGTGACAATGCTTCCTGATAATTGTTCAGTTCCGGTGCTACTGCTCGAATCTGAGTGTTTTTCTGCGCGTACTGCGCTATTGCCAGACGTTCTGCCAGTATCGGTGCTACGTCCGTGAACGCTGATGCTACCTCGTGGGATTTCCCCTGCTTCATCAGACGACTGTATACCTCGTCTTCCTTTTCTGCTGGGTTCTTGGATTGCATCATTTCCCCCCACGGTGTCTTTATTGTTCCCTGTGCTATTTCGTTTAGCCACGGGGCTGGTGCTGTCATTAAGCTCATTTGCAAGTTCCTCCTTTGTTGGATATTTTACTACGCCGGCATATGCTGGTTCTATAAGTCCAGCATACTCTTGACCAATCATTTTTACAAGTTGCTTTTTGAGAGCGCCCTTATCTGTAATTCCTTTGCATACTATGTCCCTATATATTGTATAATGGCAGTCATTTTCGCTTCATCAAATTTTATATCTTTTGGATATACGTTGATGGTATACCATACACTCGATAAGAAAGGCTTTAGCTCCACATTCCCAATTGTAGGATTGCTTCGTCCATACTTATAATTTAAAAGTTGCTGCCTGCTAATACCAGTTATTTAGGATAGTCGATATAAGCTAACCCTAGTCTTTTACGGTTTCTACTCATAAACTCCAAAAACTTCATAGCATTACCTCCTCTGCCGATATTCCGACCTATAAAATAGGTAAATATGTTTGACTACTCTCTGTAACAATACTAAAATGAGATTAATGCCTACTGGCGAAGAAAGGAGCTGCTTCCATTTTGGGACAGTTTTGGGATTCGCCTGCTCTCATTGGTAACGATTGAAGCTCCGGCGTGAAGAACACGAGCGACGGCTCGTTGGCTATTTTCTTCTAAACGAGCAAAACTGGTCTGCTAAAGAGATGTCACAGCCACAAAGCATATAGTCTGAGTTGGTGTCGTTGGACCGTGCCTCAATGATAAAGGAACAATCTTTTTATCACCGTTGCACGTTAAAAACCGAGACAACAACTATATGGCTGCTATGAGAAAAACAAATTTACCGGACATTGAGGACTTGATTGGAAATTAGATAATTGAGTCCTTTTTGTTTAGCACTAAGGTCGTTATCGCACGAGATCAGCGAATACTAAACATTTGACATGCACATATAGCTTCGTCAGTGTGAGAAGCGTCGGCGGCTATATTTATAGGCCGGAATATCGACAGATAAACTGATTGCCTATCTTCTCCTATACAATTGTTTTAATTTTATTTAACAATTTTTTATTGTTAAATAAATCAAAAAAAATCGTTTCTATAGGAATACCAATATCAATTTAAAATTTTTTCATAATAATAACCCCAGGCTTAGTATATTCATTTTACCATCTACACCAAGCTTGTTGACTTAATCTATATATATTGCTATTTTCGCTTGTGATCTCTTGCCACGAAATTCTATAAGTTTGTTTTTCTTCAATATTTTCACCCTTTTCAAGTAACAATGTTTTGTTGTTATCTATAATATACAATAAAATATTGTTCTAATCAAGCAAATAACAATATTTTATTGTTATCATTTTACAATTATTAGTTGTAAAATGATAATATGGAGGTATTAATTATGTTTTCTGATAGGTTGAAACAATTACGAAACAAAAAAAACATACCACAAGCTGAACTTGCTGACATGCTCGGTCTAACTCAACAGGCTATAGGTCGCTGGGAAAAAAATAAAGCAACCCCTGATTATGATACGTTAAAAAAATTGTCTACTTTTTTTAACGTATCAACAGATTACCTTCTTGGTAATAGCGACTTTCCTCTTTCTAATGAAATTCCATTACCAGTAGAAAATAAAAAAATACCAGTCATCGGAACCGTAACATGCGGGCCTGGTGGATTGGCATATCAGTATATTGATGATTATGTATACATTGACAGTAGTTTAAGTGGCGATATACGTGCCCTTCATTGCAAGGGTGACAGTATGGCAGGTATGGGGATTTTTGAGGGCGACACTGCAATCATACGTATACAGGATACCATTGAAAATGGAGAATTAGCTGTCATTGTAATTAATGGTGATGAAGGCACGTTAAAACGTGTCCGGTTACAAGAAAATGTTATTGTGTTAGAAGCAAGCAACCCAGCCTATCCCCCACGAATTTTCGCGGGAAAAGAAATGAAATTAGTGAAGATTGTTGGTAAAGTAATTGAGATAAGAAGAAAATTTTAATGAATGCCGTGGAGATTTGCTCACGGCTAATTATAAAAGAGGTCATACTATGAAAAGAATTGCTTTATTAGTCTTTTTTATTATGACTTTGATGTCGTCTACGGTATTTGCAACAAAGGGATATATAGCTTATTTTAACGAGAATTTGCAAACCTTGATTATCCCCCACAGGTATTGAACGACAAAGAAACAAACACCGTACACATTGTAGGAAAAGTGTTGGAAACGAGAAGAAAGTATTGAAGGAGGCAGACTATATGTCGGTTTTTATAGAAATAATATATTTGGCAATATGTTCCGGTTTGTTCAAGAAATTGGAAGACAGTTTACTAAAAGTTATATTAGTTCCAACATTATCTATACCAGCTTTCTACTTTGCATCTATATACTTTGGATTGGTTTGTATAGGATTTTGCATTATGTTTGGCCTAGGAAAGCCAAAAATGAATGAGATATATAATACTTCGGGACTACGCAGAAAATTGGGAGGAATGTTTGACTTGTTGGGAATGTTGTTGGTTATTATCGGTATAGTCGCATGGTTCTTTTTGGGGTGATATATTCGTATACGTATCTAAATAGCGGCATAAGTCCATTTCTTGGTAGCCTCGAAATTCTATAACAATATTTGCTTTATACTCCTTAACATTGTTGAGTATATTATGGTTGCTTATGAAAATGTGCAGTAGACATTCCAATCCAAAAGCGTAATTATTTTACAACGATAAAAAATAAAGGAAGTGGTATTTATGAAAAGATTTTTAACAAAAATAATCTCAACCGGACTATGCGCAACGACACTTTCGCTATCATTTTTTATTATCCCTGCCTATGCGGCTGAAAGCACAACAGCTGCAACAGAAACTGGTGAATATCACAAATTTGTTCCTTCTATATTAAAACCAGAAATCAAAACGATACCAAAAGATCACGCCTACATACCACAAGGAACAAAGTTTCCATTTGAACTAACTCAGACCGTTGACTCTAAAACAGCACATACTGGCGATCCAATATTATTCAAAATATCTTCTAATATTATCGTAAATAATGTTATTGTTATTCCAGAAGGAACCATCGCCAATGGTATAATCACAAAAGCAAGATCAGCTGGTGGCATGGGACGCAGAGGAAAGATCGAGTTCTCTATAAATTCAATAAAGACTATAAATAATGTTGATATTCC
>JBAYAD010000043.1:0-14097 GCA_041669965.1 Selenomonadaceae bacterium | reverse complement strand
CGAAATACATGGACGGTCATGCATTGCAGGTCGGCGGTGTCATTGTTGACAGTGGCCGCTTTAACTGGTCAAACGGAAACTTCCCGGAATTTACGGAGCCCGATGAATCTTACCATGGGGTTATCTATGCAAAGGAATTTGGCAAGATGGCTTATATTATTAAGGCCCGCATGCAGCTTATGCGTGATTTTGGTGCATATCCTTCGGCTAACTCGGCGTTTTTGCTGAACCTTGGGCTGGAAACACTAGCGGTTCGTATGGAGCGTTACTGCAGCAACGCGCAGAAGGTTGCTGAATATTTCGCGGTCTCCGATAAGATTGAGTCCGTATCTTATCCGGGACTCAAGCAGGATACATACTATGCGCTTGCCCGGAAATATCTCAAAGGCGCAAGTGGTGTTGTTACGATTGTTATTAAGGGCGGAAAGAAAAATGCCATTAAATTTATGGATGGGCTTACGCTTGCATCAAATGAAGTACATGTTGCAGATATTCGTACGTGCGTACTTCATCCGGCAAGTGAAACGCATCGCCAGCTCAATGATGAACAGCTTATTGCAGCCGGCATTAATCCGGGCATGATTCGTTTTTCGGTCGGGCTTGAAAATGTCGCTGATATCATCGAAGACATTGATCAGAGTCTGGCAGCAATTAAGCTATGAAAAATTTACGTCCTTTGCCACAAACGGAAGAGATATGGCAGCATTTTAAGGATAAACAATATAGAATTGTAACACTGGCGATTCACTCGGAAACCGATGAACTGCAGGTTGTTTATAAAGCACTGTATGGTGAGGGCAAAACCTACGTGCGGCCGCTTGCAATGTTTATGAGCGAGGTTGATTCTGTGAAGTATCCGACTGTACAGCAAAAGTATCGTTTTGTTCATCTGGAAAAGAAATAAATGTTCATTTTTGCTTATTTTTATTGAAAAAATGGTGCGGTTATTCTATAATAGAAATACATAAGAGTAAGAATAGGCACAGGAGCCTGAGAGATGATAAATCTATCGGGCTCCTGTGCTTTTTTGTTTTGCTGTATGGCTGGAATGGAGGCACTGTGATGTATAAGGTACTTATTATAGATAATGACAAGGCCGCACGGTATGTACTGAAGCACTTTTCCTGGAGCCGGTATGGATTTGAAATATCGGATGAGGCCGTAAACGGACCGGAAGCATTAGCAAAACTGGATGATAAAAAAATCGATCTTGTTATTACGGATATTCGCATACCAGGCATGGATGGTATAGACTTTTTGTGCCAGGTAAATGAAAAAGAAGAGGCTCCCTGTCTTATTTTGCTCAGCACGTATAATGATTTTGCGTATGCACAGCAGGGAATACAGCTTGGTGTATTTGATTATATGACAAAACCATTATCAGAAAAAGCTTTTGGCGAGATGTTGCAGCGCGCGGAAATTTATCTTGATAAAAGCCGGCAAGTTAATCGGGAAACCATGCATGAGCAGAAATTGTCAGCCGATCGACTGGAAGAATATTTCCCTTTGGCAAAAAAACAGCAGCTCAAAGATTTGCTGTTTGATGGTGGCAATGATTTTTTGTCAGCAATTTATTCGCTTGATAAAGAATTTTCCAAGCTGGATGAAGTAAGCTGTCAAAAACTGCATGCACGTATTGTTGAGCAGCTGCACAACCGACTGGATGAAAAGTTTCCCTGGGTAAAAAATCTTGAAGCGGATCGGACAGAAGAACAAGAACTGGAGGTAAAGGCAGATTTACCGACAAAGGCAGCTGCACTTCTGGGGATTGTCAGAAAGTATGAGCTGTATGATGGGAATAGTGTGCTGCGGCGCCTTTGTGAGCTTGTCTGGAGAGATGTTGAGAAAAATATCTCACTGGGAAAAGCCGCTGAAGAGCTGCACATCAGTCCTGACTATGCAGGCCGTATTTTTAAAAGAAAGACAAAGCAGAACTTTAACAACTATGTAATGCGAACAAAAATGGAACGGGGAAAAGTCCTGTTGGCGAGCGGCCGTTACAAAAACTATGAGATCAGTGAGCGGCTTGGCTACAGCAATCCGGATTACTTTCGTCAGCTTTTTAAGACCTACACTGGTATGACACCGACGGAATACCGCAATGCCTGCCGCCACAGCATGTTTTTGTAAAGCAATCTCCTGTGGCTTCTTGCAAATGCTATAGGTTGTACTTATAATGAGATATATAGTATCGTAAAGAGCCTATGTGAAGGCTGGATTCACAGCAATTGTGTAAGAGGAGATAATATTACATGAAATATTTCTGGAAAACGTACATTTATGCGGCGTTCTTTTTGGCCTTTGCGCTGCTTTTGCAAAGTTTGCGCTTGATTTTTCCAATGGTACCGTCACCAGTTACGATGTTTGTGATTGGCAGTCTTATCAATATGATTCTTATACTGAGTCTTCTTGTGACAAAAAATCCATGGGTTGCAGTTATTGGTCTTATTTTGCCGTTTACGGCATTTTTGCAGGGGCAGCTGCCGATTGTTTTTATGGTGCCGGTCGTTGCAATCGGCAATACGATTTATGCCTTGCTGGGGTATTATCTCTGGCAGCGCAGACTGGTCTGGATTGCACCAGTCATCAAAACTGTACTGCTTTTTGGTGGGACGGCTGCAGTTATTGGAGTTGTGCAGCTTCCAGTGAAGATAGCAGATATTCTTTCTTTTATGATGAGCTGGCCGCAGCTGGTTACAGGCTGTATGGGAATTGTAGGAGTGCAGCTTTTATTGAAAAAAATCCCGAAAAATTTTGGACTGCAGGAAACCAATAAAAAAGCTTAAGATTTTTACGGGAAATCCGATAAAATAAGAGACAGAACTTTTGTCATAATTCAAGAAAGGAGGAAATAATATGAGTGGTATAGATGCGATTGGTTCGTCTTCGACCTGGGCAGCAGTGACAGGGGTACAGAGCACACATAAGAAAAAAAATGATACAGCCGATGCTTTTTCCAAGATTTTAGAAAATCTGAGATCTGGTGCACCAGCAGGTGGAACAAGTAGTGATAACGATGATAAAACAGTTACGACAACAACAATCATGTCGGATGGATCTGTGCTTATTACGGTTACAAAGGGAGACCAGATTATTTCCCAGCAAAAAACGCATGGTAGCAATCAAAATGGGCAGCAGCCCGCCACATTGCTGGATAAGCAGTCGGATGAGCTCAATGCGACATCAAGTAGTTTGACTGGTACGTTGTTTAGTGCAAAGACCTGATACTTTCTAAGTAAGGATGCTGATAAATAAATGGATTTAAAAAAAATGAGGAAATAGCCGTTATCTGATGTGATTGCAGATAACGGCTGTTTTTTTACGACATGCGATTAAAAAAACTATAGTTATAAAGAAAAAATTGGTACAAAGCAAAGTGTTTTTCCGAGCAGAAAAGATGAAAAATGTGCATGAAACATAGTATAAAATAGCTAAAATGGTTTATATGCACATTGTGATAAAAGGGTGTATCGAATATAATAAAGCCATGATTTAAATAAATTTAAATTTGCAAAGACGCAAAACAGCTTTTGTTTTGCGTCTTTTTCTTTTGGGTGAAGACAGGGAGGAACAGAATATGAGTGTTACGTTTGAATATATCCATAAAGCATTTGATGAAGTTCAGGGACAACCTAAATATGTATTAAAAGATGTGAATCTGAAAATCAAAACAGGCGAATTCATTTGTGTTTTAGGAAAAAGCGGCTGTGGTAAATCGACTCTGCTAAATTTGCTGGCCGGGTATTTGAAACCGGATAAGGGAAGAATACTCGTAGATGGTGAAAAAGTGGATGGTCCATCGGCGCAGCGTGGTGTCGTGTTTCAACAGCATGCACTTTTCCCCTGGTATACCGTAAAAGAAAATATTGAGTTTGGTCTGAAACTGCAAAAACGTGAAGATACAGAAGAGGTTGCGGCAAAGTATATTTCGCTTATTGGTCTCAATGGCTGTGAAAATGCTTATCCGGCAGAGTTGTCTGGTGGCATGGCACAGCGGGTTGGTATTGCCAGAGCCTTAGTAAATGATCCACAGGTGCTTTTGATGGATGAACCATTGGGGGCACTTGATGCAATGACGCGTGATAGTATGCGTAAGGAAATTATTCGTATCTGGCAGATTAGCGGAAAAACGATTTTCTTTATAACGCATAGTGTGCCCGAGGCGGTTTATCTGGCAGACCGGGTTGTTTTGCTAAAAGCAGGACAAGTTGCAGTGGATAAAAAAATTGATTTGCCGCGGCCACGTAAAATTCGTTCAGCCGCCTTTTCTGAATATGTGGATTTTTTCTCTGGAGAACTGACAGAATCAGGAGACGAAACTGTTATTGCAGAATAAAAGGAGCGTGAGAAAAATGGAAAAGATAGAAGCAACCTCAATTCATGATGCATTGAGCCAATCACAGTTTGCTTTAGAAGAAATGTATGTAGAAGAAATCGTTGTTCCACGAAAAATTTCAGAAGAACGCAAGGCAAAAGCAGATATATTTTATAAAACAGTATCTTTATTCTTGTTTTTTTGTATATGGCAGTTTATCAGCTATATGAATGGACTTAGTCAATGGTTTAATCCTGTATTTCTGCCATCACCGACGATGGTCGTGCAGACAGGCTATGAATACTTTGTAGATGGAACTTTATTTAATCATATTGGTATGAGCTTTTATCGCATGATTGTTGGATTTGCTATTGGGGTCGTTATTGCTTTTATTTTGGGAATCCTGATTTCAACGAGCCGGGATGCAGACAATATTGTTTCGCCAATTCTTAACATGGTAGGGCCAATACCTGTATTTGCTTTTTTGCCAATGTTTCTTATTTGGTTTGGCATTGGTGAGGCTTCGAAGATTGCCTTGATTGCTTATGCAACATTTGTGCCATTGATCACTTATATTATTGATGGCATAAAAAATACCGATCCGGTTCTTATTCGGTCAGCAAGAAGTCTTGGTGCTACACAGCGGCAGGTGTTTACAAAAGTGATTTTAAATTCGGCAATGCCGCATATTTTTGCCGGAATGAAGATCAGTCTGGCATTAACGTTCTCAGCACTTGTTGTTGCCGAAATGATGGGAGCGTCGTCAGGACTTGGTTATATTATTGTAAATGCAAAGAACTGGTTTAAGATGTCAGATATGTTTTTAGCGGCGACATTGATTGGGTTGGAATATACGATTTTCTATGGTGTTTTGACACTTGTTGAAAAACGCTTGTTTCGCTGGAAAAAAGCGGGTTCAGATAAAGCTATTGAAAATTAATAAGTTTTGGAGGAATGAGAAAGATGAACAGAGTAAAGGGCGCTGCACTTTTATGTGCAAGTGTACTTAGCTTTCTGCTTGCTGGCTGCGGCGGTGGAACACCGACTGCACAGAAAGCTACATGGATATCGCTTTGTTAAAAAAGGTTTTCCTGGAAGAAGTAACGATAAAATAAAAAAATGAAAAACGAGGAGATTGATTTTATGAGAATGAAGCGTATTGTAACCGTTGGACTTTGCCTGACGATTTTAGCCGGTGTTTTAAGTGGTTGCGGGTCAGAAAAAAAGGCAGAAAACAAAGATGCAAAAAGCATAGAGATCGTTGCCTATGGTGTCATTGATCCACAGATTTCAGCGCAGCAGATTATTGCGGATAAAAAAGGATTCTTTAAGGAAGAAGGACTTACGGTCACGAATAAATTCGTGCAGTCCGGCGGAGATATTTCACCCCTTATATCGGGAGGCACCGCGCAGGTATCATTTGAATCACCTTATACGGATATTGCTGTAGCAGCAAATAATGTTGGTGTAAAAATTGTTGCACCTATGGCAGATATTGGTAATACACAGTGTGTTGTTGCCGGAAAAAATGCAAATATTGTTAATGCCAAAGATCTTGAAGGCAAAAAGGTCGGTATTGCTGCAGGTGCCGGCGTACTGATTGCTATTCGCAATATGTGTAAAGATCTTGGTGTAGATATCAATAAGATTGAGTTTGTTACACTCAGCCAAAGTGATCAGATCGCGGCTCTGGAACATGGTGATATTGATGCAATGGCTTGCTGGGAACCATGGGTAAGCAATGCAGTCAAGGCTGGCGGGAAAGTGCTGTTCAGCGGCTTGAAATCGTATCTTGGGGATAAGCAGGGTGATGTACAGTGGCTGAGCTTCTATACGACAATGCAGGTGTCTGACGCGTTCTATAAGGAACATCCGGAAGAAATTAAGGCAATGCTTCGAGCTTTGAAAAAAGCGACAGATTTCATAAATGAACATCCGGATGAAGCAGCTGAAATCATTGCAAAGGAAATCAAACTTGATACATCACAGGTAAAGCAGATTATGAGCCAAAATAAATATAAGATGACATTTGATGATCATTTTGTACAGTCCTGCAATGATATGTCGGCATTTATGAAAGAAATGAAAAACATTCCGTCACAGCCAGCTTTTGATAAATATGCAGATCCAACACTCTTGAAGGCGGTTGCACCGGAACTCGTTACAGTAAAATAAGAAAGAACAGCCGGAGCATAGTCTCCGGCTGAATAAGTACAGGGAACAAACTTGTGGAGGTGAGCAAAGTGTTTGATTTATTGATAAAAAATGCAAGGGTTGTTACAGAAGAAGCTGTACAGAAAAAAAATGTTGCAGTGAAAGATGGCATTATAGCTGCCATCCTGCCTTGCAGCGAAGTACCAGAGGCTGAAAAAACAGAAGATATCAGTGACAAATATCTTCTGCCCGGTGGTGTTGATGATCATGTTCACTTTAATGAACCCGGCTATACATGGCGGGAGGATTTTGCTCATGCAAGCAGCGCAGCTGCGATTGGCGGAATTACAACAGTAATTGATATGCCAATGCAAAATGAGCCAGCTGTTGCTGATGCAGAAATCTTTCAAAAAAAAGAAGTGCTTTTGCAGGGGAAATCCGTTATTGATTATGGGTTTTGGGGTGCACTGGTACATACAAATGAAGATGCACTGGCGGGAATGGACAAAGAAGGTGCACTTGCCTTCAAATGTTTCATGTGCGATCCGGGGAAGAGCTATACAGAACTGCGGCTTACGGAGATCGAGAAGGTGCTGATCAGGCTTAAAACCTTTGATGGGTTAGCGGGCTTTCATTGTGAAGACTATGAAATGATAAAAACGATGGAAACAGCAAAAATCGCGGCAGGCAAGATTTCGCGTAAGGATTATTTGGAAGCGCGTCCACCGAAAGCTGAAATAAAGGCAGTACGGGCAATTCTTTCACTGGTGCGCAAAACGGGCGGCAAAGCACATATTTGTCACGTATCCCATCCGGCGGTGGCTGCACTTGTAAGGGAGGCAAAAGCAGAGGGCTTAGCTGTGACAGCTGAAACCTGTATGCATTATCTGCTTTTTACGGAGCGGGATCTTATCGATAAAGGTACGCTTTTTAAGTGTTCACCACCTTTGCGGACAGCAGAGAATGCAGAAGAACTCTGGCACTATGTGCTTGATGGAACCATTGACTGTATTTGTTCTGACCATTCACCGGCAAAGCTTGAGGAAAAAGCAGAAGATGGGCCTTATGGAACATTTGGCGCCTGGGGCGGTATTAGCGGCGTGCAGTCCGGAATGCAGACTTTTTGGAACTATGCTGTGAATAAAAAACATGTATCGCCTTCGCTGCTGGCAAAAGCACTATGCGCAAACCCTGCACGGATTTTTGGTATCTATGAACGCAAAGGGGCTGTTAAAGCGGGTTTCGATGCAGATTTTGTGGTACTTGATGCAGACGCTGACTGGGAGATTACAGCAGAATCTTTGGCATATAAAAATAAAATATCGGCGTTTTGCGGACAAAAAGGTAAGGGTTTGCCTGTCATGACGTTTGTGCGCGGCAGACTTGTTTGTAAAAATGGAAAAATCGAAGCGCCTAGTACAGGTAGACTTCTTCGTAAAAATTAAAATAGGAGCGATAAAATAAAATGAAAATCGTAATTATAGAACCGCTTGGAATCAGCGAAGAAAAAGTACAGCGGCTGACAAAAGATATTCTTGGTGAAAAGACAGAAATTCTATATTATAATACAATACCGAAAAATGATGATGAAACAATAAAGCGGGCACAGGGAGCGGCGGTTGTCATGCTTGCCAATATGCCGTTTAAACGGAATATATTGGAAAAATGTCCGAAGCTAAAGCTTTTGACAGTAGCTTTTACTGGTGTTGATCATGTTGACATGGAGTATTGTAAAGCAAAAAATATTAGGGTGTGCAACTGCTCAGGTTACGCAAATGAGGCAGTAAGTGAACTTGTTTTTGGCATGGCGATTGCGCTTTATCGTAAATTGATAGACTGTGATAAGGCTGTACACAGTGGTAAAACAAGAGCCGGACTTATCGGAAGCGAGCTTTGCGGTAAAAAATTCGGCATTGTGGGAGTTGGAGCAATCGGGATAAAAACAGCAAGGCTTGCACAGGTTTTTGGCTGCGAAGTATATGCCTATAGTCATACAGCAAAAGAAATAACAGGTGTGAAGTTTGTTGATCTGAATACGCTGCTGGAAAAATGTGATATCGTATCGCTGCACGTGCCGCTTACGGTCGAAACAAAAGGACTTATAAATAAGGAGAATATTGCACGAATGAAGAACAATGCAATTCTTATAAATACGGCTCGTGGTCCGGTTGTTGACAGTGAAGCTCTGGCAAAGGCCTTGCAGACAAATGCAATTGCGGGTGCCGCCATTGATGTATTTGAAAATGAACCGCCGATTAATGCGGAGCATGTGCTTTTGCAGTCACCACATGTTTTGCTGGCGCCGCATATTGGCTTTGCAACGCAGGAAGCGATGGAAAAGCGAGCCCTTATTGCATTTGAAAATATAAGAAAATGGCAGGACGGCGAGCCACAGAATGTCATGTAAAAGGGAGATACACGGATATGGAAAACGTAAAAGCAAGTGTAGAAAATATAAAAGCCTGGTTGGAGGGAATCAACCAATTTAATGCAACACCGGAGTTTGGCACGACGCGTGTATTGTTTACGGAACCCGAAGTGCAGGCACGAAACTATATAAAAGCAGAAATGGGAAAGCTTGGAATGAAGGTGCATGAAGATGCAATCGGCAATGTCTTTGGTGTTTTTGCGGGTACGGATACATCACTGCCGCCGGTATGGACAGGCTCTCATATTGATACGGTTCTTAATGCAGGAATGTTTGACGGTATGAGCGGTGTCATTGCCGGAATGGAAGCAGTCCGTATAATAAAGCAAGCAAATACAAGTATTCTGCGCAGCATTGTCGTTGTGGTCTATACATCAGAAGAACCGACACGCTTTAAGCTGGGCTGCCTGGGCAGCCGGGCAATGGCAGGTAAGCTGGACAGTAAGGCTGCGGCAGAGCTTGTTGATAAAGATGGCCAATCACTTCTGGAAGTGTTGTCGTCGCTGGGATTTCCTGTCGAAGATTTCGCGAAGGTTCCAGTAAAAAAAGGTGATGTATATGGTGCAGTAGAGCTGCATATTGATCAGACGGGAGTGCTGGAAAAAGCACAAAAATCAATTGGTATCGTCAAAACAATTTGTGCACCAAGTGTATTTGATGTAGAAATTACGGGAATACAGTCACATGCAGGCGGGACAACGATGGAAGAACGTCGTGATGCCTTTATGGCAAGCAGTGAAATTGCTTTGGCACTTGAAAAGCTGGGACGCGAATCAAAGAGCGAGTATACAACAGCAACAATCGGCAAGGTGGAAGTCATTCCAAATGCAGTGAATGTTATCCCGGGGAAAGTTAAGTTCTCGATTGATATTCGCGACTGTGATTTTGACTGTAAAAATGCGATGGTGGGTAAACTAAAAAAAGAAATTGAAAAGATTGCACAAAACCGCAAAGTTACGGTACAAATAACGGAGTATAATAATGATTATCCGATGAAATGTGATAAGAAGATTATAGAGTTATTAAAAAAATCCTGTAAAAAAAATCGGGTACCTTATGAAATGACGATCAGCGGGGCTTTTCATGACTCTATGCTTGTTGGTGAGTTTGCACCAGTTGCTATGATCTTTGTGCCAAGTCGGGATGGAATCAGTCATAGTCCAAAAGAGTGGACGGACTTTGCTGATATTGCCATTGGCACGGATATATTGGCAGATACGCTTGCGGCAATGGCAAATGAATAGCATAAAACCGAAGCAGCCGCTATGTGTTGAAGCGGTGCTCCGGCTTTTTTTAAGTATCGAGCTTCATCGTGATAAGACTCAGGTAGAGAAGAAAATTTTCCTCGGTATTTGTAAAATCGATTTGCAGGAGTTCTTTTATTTTTTCCAGGCGGTTGAGCATGGTATTGCGATGAAGATAAAGCTGTTTTGCTGTAGCACTTGCATTGTAGTTACAGAGGAAATAGGCTTGCAGGGTTTTTGTAAGCTCCGTATGGGAAGATTTATCAAAGTCCAACAGTGGCTTCAGTACATTGTGGCGAAGAATGCAGTTCGTGTTTTTTCCATATTGCATCAACAAATGACAGGGAAGCTGATGCAGATAAGAAGCGGGATCAGAGCTGTCCAGCTGCTGCTGCAGATTGAGTGCCTGCAAGCTTTCTTCAAAAGACTGTCGAATATCCTGGACGTTTGTATGACAGCCGCTGATGCCGATTGGAACCGTTATACTGCTGTTTGTAACAAGGCGCTCATGAAAAGCAGCAATAATGATCTGTACCTCGTGAAGAGCCTGGAGACGGTGGCAGTCAGGCTTAAAAAGGAAAAAGATACAAAACAGATTATCGTTATAACAAATAAAAATAGAAGTGTTTTCAGGAATGACGTTGTGTGCGATTGTGCGAAGCTGTGTAATAATTAATTTTTTTTGGTCGGCAGGAAAGCTCCGTAAGGAAAAGGTTGTGCAGATCCAGGCTTTTTGATAGTCAAACCCGTAAAAAGCACAAAGGTTTTTTGTTTCTTCAAGATCGGCTTGTTTTCGGTGCATAAGAAAGTGCAAAAAAAATGGTAAGTGATTTTCCGGATTAAGATGTGCAATATCGCTTTGTTCACAGGCAAGAGCAATGATTTGTGTGATTTTCTGAAGAAATTCTGTAGGGATAACAGGCAGATCTTTTCCTTCGTAAATGAGACATAGATAGCCCATGTGGTTTGCAAGCGGAAGCGGCTGCAGGCACCAAATATCATTTTCGATACGAATGTTGCAGACGGGAGAACTTTCCCCCTGATTTATGAGCTGGGCCGATATCGCCGCAAGGTATTTCTGCAGGCGTTCATCGTTTGCAGCAGCAGGTAATGCTTTTGCTAAAGGCGAGTAGCAGATATCTGTGAGAAGAACCGGGGCGGCGAAAAAAGCAGCAAGATGCTGTAAAAGAGCTGGCAGTGATTCGTGCTGAAAAAATGCATCCATAAGCTGCAATAGAAATTCCTGTTCTTTTTGTGGCTGCTGCTTTTGCTGCATATAAATTTCGCTGTAGACGGTCTGTGAAATCTCAGAAAAACCATAAAAAAAAGGCAGCTCGATGACAGGAAAGTCTTGTTTATGTGCTTCGTCAATAAGATCTTCCGGAATTGTCTTGAAAAAGCGTTTAATCTTGACACCCAGTGCGGCACAGCCAATTTCTTTCATTTCGCGAATAATGCTTCGTTGCAGTTTAGGATTGTCCTTAAAAATATAGCCAGTTGTCAGGATGAGTTCATCTTTTTTAAACCATTTCAAAACATCCGGATTGTCGAGAATGTTTACACTATGAATTTCCTGCCGGGCATGATTTTCGCCGGTAATAAATCGAAGATTGTTGAGCTGGCTTTGTTTTACGAACCAGTCAAGCGTTACAGTCATAGCACATAATTCCTTTCTTTATATAAGTGAAATACAATATAGTATTAATTTTAACACAGTATTATGTTTTGGAGTATATGCATATTATAAAAGTCATAGAATGGTAAACATGCACATTGTGAAAGGACCGTTTATCATCTATAATGAAAATGTCTTAAAAAGATTACAAATGCAATGGCGCAAAACAAAGATGTTTTTGTTTTGTGCCGTTTTATTTTCAGGAGGCGGCAAAATGGATCTATATGAAGAAGCAAAGCGCATTGAAATACAGTTGTCATCTCTGGCAAAGTTTTCAGCTGAGGGAGCTGGTGTGACACGTCTGCCTTTTACGAAGGAAGCTCTTGCAGCAGTAGAATTTCTCGCAGAAAAGATGGAGCAGGCAGGGCTTGTAGTGAAGCAGGATGCTTCGGGTGCAGTCTACGGTTTTTATCAGGGGATTTCAGATGAAAAAATTGTTATTGGTTCACACTATGACTCCGTGAAATGCGGCGGAGCCTATGATGGAATTGCTGGTGTTGTCTGCGGCATTGAAATTGCTCAGTTGCTGCGACAAGAAAAGACAAAAATGCCTTATTCGTTAGAGATTGTTGGTTTTAACGATGAGGAAGGTGTGCGTTTTGGAGATGGATTCTTTTCCAGCAAAGCCGCACTAGGGGAGTGGACAAAAGAAGACTTGCAGACAAAGACAGATGCTGATGGTATTCGCATAGATGAGGCGATGAAAAAATACGGACTGAAGCCAAACGAAATCGCTGCGGCAGCCTGGAAACTGGAGAATGTAAAGTGCTTTATGGAAATTCATATTGAGCAGGGACCTGTGCTTGAGGCTGCAGGCTGTGAGCTGGGAATCGTCGATGGAATTGTTGGTATGCGGCGCTACCGGATTACAGTGGAAGGACAAGCGGACCATGCAGGAACGACACCCATGCTGATGCGTCATGATGCCTTAGCCGCTGCGGCAAAGGTTATAAACGAGATAGAGACCATCGGCAGAAGCTATAAAGATGCTGTAGCAACGGCAGGTTTTTGTGAGGTCTTTCCTAATACAGTAAATACTGTACCGCAGCGTGTGACGTTTTCCCTTGATCTTCGCAGTCGAAGGGAAAAAGATATTGGAAACATGGAGCAAAACATCATGGACTTTTTGCAGCAGGTGACAGAAAATAATGGAACATCGTATGATGTGCAGCAAACCCTTTCGGTAAAGCCGGTCTCTATGGATACCGCCTTGCAAAAAACATTACAGGAAAGCTGCAGCAAATGCGGGTATTCATTTATGAAACTCAGCAGCGGTGCAGGTCATGATGCCTTGCCGATCGGCAGAGCTGTACCAACGGCAATGGTGTTTGTCCCAAGCCAAGGCGGCAGGAGTCACTGTCCGGAAGAATATACAGATCCGCAGAACTTGGCAAAAGCTGTCCATGTAGTGCTGGATACAATAAAAAAAATTAATCTGGAGGAATGAACTATGGGATATCCAAATGATGTGTTAAGTACGAGAGCCATTGTAAAGCCGTCGCTGTATGCGATTCTGCCCAAAGCAGGCCTTGTGAACAATGTAATACCAACAATAAAAAACTGCCGTGTGAGCATCGTTGCTTCGCCAAAGATGGGAGCCAGTTTTGTTCAGTATATTATTGAGGCGGAAGCAGGCGCATACTCGACAGAAGCCTTAGCAAAAAAAAGCGGCATAGAAAGTTTTCTCTATAGTGTGGAGGGAACCATCGACTGTGAAGTCGCAGGAGAAAAGTATACGCTGACTACAGGCGGCTATGTTTTTGCCCCGGAGGATGCAGGTATAAAATTTTCCTGCAAAGACAAGGCCCGGTTTCTCTTTTACAAGCAGCGTTATATACCGCTGCAGGGTGAAAAAGCATATGTATATACAGGGAATGTTAATGATATGCCTTATCTGGAATACGATGGTATGGAAAATGTATGTATCAAAGATCTTTTGCCAAAAGAACTTGGCTTTGATATGAATATGCATATTCTGGCATTCAAACCGGGCGGATGTCATTCTTTTGTCGAAACACATGTGCAGGAACATGGTGCATATATTTTAAGCGGTGAAGGGATGTATATCATGGAAAATACATGGATGCCGATCCGGCAGGATGATTTTATGTGGTTTGGTCCATATGTACCACAGGGCGCCTATGGTGTTGGCCGGGAAATGTTTACGTATATTTATTCAAAAGACTGTAATCGTGATGTGGAGTTATAAAATAGAATCGATCGTGAATAATTCAGGTTAAAGTTTCTGGGTGAAGTGATAAGCCGCAAAAGTATCGAGTTT